>JAGOCN010000019.1 GCA_017998735.1 Giesbergeria sp. | reverse complement strand
CGGTGATGGAAGGCGCGGAAGGAGAAAAGGGGGTGGAAATGGACATGCAATCGGGTCAAGCCGGCAAGCCGGCAAGGCGGTTAAAGCGGTTAAGGCAGGTAAAGCGGACGAATCAGGTGAAGCAGGGTAAGCGATGGACAAACCGTGCGAGGGCCGCCCGGCTCATGTTACAGGAAACGATGCCGGGGCCATGGTTGCAACACCCGCACCCGCACCCGCACCCACACCAACACCAGAAACCGCACCCGCAACCGCCACCGGGGCAGCGCGGGGGGAAGCTGCAGTGCCGGGCAGGGCATGCAGCGAAAGCCCGGCGGGCAGCGCAATGCGCACCGTGGTGCCCTGGCCGGGGGCAGACTGCACCCGCACCTGCGCGCCAATGCCCTGGGCGCGCTCCTGCATGATGCCCAGCCCGACGCGCAGCGGCGCCTGCTCGGCGGGCACGGCCGCATCGAAACCGACGCCGTCGTCCTGCACCTCGAAAGCCCAGTGCGGCGAGCGCTGCACGCGCAGCTGCACCTTGCGGGCGCGGGCGTGCTTGCGCACGTTCGACAGCGCCTCCTGCACCATGTGCAGCACCTGGATCTGCACATCGGGTGCCAGCGGCAGGCCGTGGCCTTCCATGCTCAGCTGCGTGGCCACGCCGGTCTGGTGCTCGAATTTCGACAGCGTGGTGCGCAGCGCCGCCTCGATGTCTTCTTCGCTGGTGCGGGTGCGAAAGTGCACCAGCAGTTCGCGCACATCGGCATAGCACTCGCGCACGCCCACGTCCAGCTCGGCCATGCTGCGGTCGCGGGCGGCGGTGTTGCCCTTGGCCACCGCGTTGTGCAGCAGCTGCGTCTGGATCTTCAAAAACGCCAGCGACTGGGCAATCGAGTCGTGCAGCTCGCGCGCCAGCAGGCCGCGCTCCTCGGCCACGGCCGCTTCGCGCTCCAGCGCGGCGGCGCGCAGCCCTTCCATGCTGCTGGCCAGGTGGCGCACCATGGCTTCGAGCATTTCGCGCATGTCGCCCGACAGCTCCAGCGGGGTGCGAAAAAACAGGTTGAGTTCGCCCAGCACGCGCTGGTGCACCATCACCGGCAGGGCCACCAGGGTTTCGTAGCCGGCCTCGTGGCAGTGCGGCAAAAACATCGGCGAGGCGCTGCTGATGGGAATGACGCGGGCATTGGGTTTGCTTTGCGGCTGGCCGCAAAAGCAGCTGCCGGCGCGCAGGCACTGCTCCTGGTCGGCCATGGCACGCGGCAGGCCATCGGCGGCCAGGATCACATAGTGCTCGTTGCCCTCGTCCGACCAGCGCACCACAGCCGCATCGGCGCCCGAGACACGCCGCACCTGCTGCACAAAGCCCTGCGTCAGCACCTCCAGGTTGGCCGCCTGCGCGGCCAGGGCGCTGACCTCGTAAAGCGCGGACAGGCGCTGGTTCTTGTCCTCGATGCCGGCGGTTTTCTCGCGCACCTTGAGCGCCAGGTCGTCGTGCGACGCCTGCAGCGCCTGCGCCATGCTGTTGAAGCCGTCGCTCAGCTGGCCGAACTCGTCGTCTGACTCCGATGGCAGGCGCGTGCCCAGCGCGCCCTGGCGCATCTGCAAAAGCGCCTGCTGCAGGCGCATGACCGGGTTCAGCACCACCCAGTAGCTGATGGCCATGAACGCCAGTGCCGCTGCAATGGCGGCGGCCATCATGCACATCTGGAACAGGTGCAGCAGCGACGTCCAGCGCATGATTTCCGCCTCGATGGCGCTGACAAAGCCGTCCACCTGCTGTACCAGCGCATCGGCCTGTGCCAGCACGGCAGCGCTGCCGGGCGGCACCGGGGCCAGCCAGGCGGCCCGCGCTGCGGCCCAGGCTGTGTGGATGGAGACAAAGCGCTGGCGCGCCGTGTCGCTCCAGGGCACATACAGCGGGCGGGCCGGGTCGCCCGTGCCCAGCAGTGTCAGGCTGGCATCAAAGCGCTGTGCCAGCGCCTGCAGTTCGCCCGTGCCCGGCAGGCCGTTTTGCTGCACCAGCGCCATGCGCAGCGTGTGCATGCGCAGGCGGCCGGCCTCGTTGACGGCGGCGGCGCCCCCTTCGAGCCGCCAGGTGATCCACAGCGTCAGGCTGATGGAGGCGAGCGCCACCAGCAGAAAACCGACGCCCAGCGTCAGCAGCTTGGTGGTCAGGGTGGGGACTTTGCGCATCGGACCAGTTTAAGAGACGCGTGTGCAAGCTGGAAGCTGCGGTTTACGATGGTGGCATGCCGTTTTTTCCCACCTTCCTTTCTGCGCGCAGCGTGCCTTTGGCGCTGTGCCTGTCGGCCGCCCTGCTGGGCGGCTGCGCCACGCCGGAGCCC
Source organism: Giesbergeria sp. (assembly GCA_017998735.1). GTDB lineage: Bacteria > Pseudomonadota > Gammaproteobacteria > Burkholderiales > Burkholderiaceae_C > Simplicispira. The sequence continues at coordinate 10,169 of JAGOCN010000019.1, read as the reverse complement.
GGCCAGCTGCCCGCGCGCACGCAGCAAGACCTGCTGCCGACCGATGTGCTGCTGCTGGGCGAGCAGCACGACGCGCCCGAGCACCAGGCGCTGCAGCAGGACACCGTGCAGTGGCTGGCCGGGCGCGGCGAACTGGCCGCGCTGGTGCTGGAAATGGCCGAACGCGGCCGCAGCACCGCCGGCCTGGCCGCAGACGCGAACGAGCGCGCCGTGCAGTCGGCGCTGCGCTGGAGCGACGCCGCCTGGCCCTGGGCCAGCTACGGGCCGGTGGCCATGGCGGCGGTGCGCGCCGGCGTGCCGGTGCTGGGCGGCAACCTGCCGCGCAAGGCGCTGAGCGCCGCCACCGCCGACGCCGCGCTGGACGCCCGCCTGCCGCCAGAGGCCTGGCAGCGCCAGCAGGACGCGGTGCGCGAAGGCCACTGCGGCCTGCTGCCCGAGAAGATGCTGCCCGGCATGGTGCGCGTGCAGATTGCCCGCGACATCAGCATGGCGCAGACCGCCGCCGAGGCGCACCGCCCCGGCAAGGTGGTGCTGCTGGTGGCCGGCAATGGCCATGTGCTGCGCAGCCTGGGCGTGCCGCTGCACCTGCCGGTCCATTTGAGGTCAAAAGTGGTTGCAGCGCAGGCGGGGATTGCGCAAGCAGCTATCGAAAGTGAAGCAGACTGGGTGCAATGGACGTCTGCCCTGCCGCCCAGGGACGCCTGCGCCGAACTGCGCGAGCAGTGGCGCCAGGCACCGCCCACGCTGGGCCCGGCCTTTTGAGAGCGCGCTCCACGCTCTGAAGCGTGCGGCGTCCGGCCCGGTTGCCTGTTTGTCCGGTCTCCGGCAGGCGGCAGGCAAACCGGTTTGAAGGCGCGTTGTCAGGGGCTGCGCCGGCTTTCGCACCCGGCCCTGCGCTCTGCCGTGCGGTGGCTGCCTTTGGGTTGGCGTGCAAACCCATGCTGCGACAATCGCAGCCCTATGAGCCACGCCTACGTTCTTACCTTTTCCTGCCCCGACCGCCTGGGTCTGGTGCATGCCGTTTCCGGTTTTCTGCTGGAGCATGGCGGCAACATCGAAGCAGCCGCGCAGTACAACGACGCCGACACCGGACTGTTCTTCATGCGGGTGCAATTTGCCTGCAGCGGACACGACCATGCCGCGCTGTCGGCCAGCCTGCGCAGTTTTGCCGAGCCTTTCCAGATGCGCTGGAGCCTGCACGCCACGGCGCAGTCCATGCCCACGGTCATCCTGGTCAGCCGCGATGGCCATTGCCTGAACGACCTGCTGTTTCGCTGGAAGTCGGGCCTGCTGCCGGTGGACATCCGCGCCATCATCAGCAACCACCGCGACTTCTACCAGCTCGCTGCCAGCTACAACGTGCCGTTCCACCACATCCCGGTCACCGCCGCCACCAAGGCGCAGGCCGAGGCGCGGCAGTACGACATCATTGAGCAGGAAGGCGCCGAACTGGTGGTGCTGGCGCGCTACATGCAGGTGCTGTCAAACGACCTGTGCACAAAATTAGCGGGCCGGGCCATCAACATCCACCACAGCTTTCTGCCCAGTTTCAAGGGCGCCCGGCCCTACTACCAGGCGCACGACCGGGGCGTGAAACTGATTGGCGCCACCGCCCACTATGTCACCGCCGACCTGGACGAAGGCCCGATCATCGAGCAGGACGTGGCGCGCGCCGACCACACCGACACCGTCGAAGCCCTGACCGCCCGCGGCCGCGACACCGAAAGCCAGGTGCTGGCGCGTGCCGTGCAGTGGCACAGCGAACACCGCGTGCTGCAAAACGGCCACAAGACGGTGGTGTTCCGCTAGGCGCTGCCCGCAGAAGGGCGCTGCGGGCCAAGGTTTCGCTGCGCGGCGCCTGCTGGCGGCACACCGGCCGGGGCAAGGAAAGACAGCCAATCAGGCAACTGAGGGCAAAGGTGTTTTGTATACAAAACAATACCAAGCTCTTCTCTTTTGGTTTCATCTAAAACATAATGAAACACAAAGCGGTCAGCCACCTTCGGATTGGAGTCATTCGTGAACCTCACCACCCTTGCCCGAACGGGCGCATTTCTGCTGGCCAGCGCCCTGGCCCCTGCCGTGCAGGCCCAGGCCCAGGCCACCGGCAGCATCGTGATCGGCGCCAGCCTGCCGCTGTCGGGCGCCAATGCGGCGGCGGGCAAGGAAGGACTGGCCGTGCTGCAGTCCTATGTAGACAGTGTCAACCGCGCCGGCGGCATTGACGGGCGGCCCCTGCAGCTGACCGCGCTGGACGATGGCTTCAACCCGCAAAAGGCGGCCGACAATGCCCGCGAACTGGCCGCCGGCAAGGCTGTGGCCCTGGTGAACTGCTGGGGCTCTTCCAGCTGCAGCACCATGGTGCCGGTGGCCACCCAGGCCGGCCTGCCGCTGGTGGGCGGCATTGCCGGGGGCGGCACCATGCGCTCGGAGCCGGGGCGCTATGCCTTCAACATCCGCGCCAGCACGGTGGCCGAAATCGACACCATGGTCAGGCACATGGCCAGCATTGGCCAGACCAGTGTTGCCGTCTTCTACCAGGACGACGGCTTTGGCAAGGGTTCGCACAAGACGGCCCTGGAAGTGCTGGGCAAACGCAACCTCAAGCCGGTGCTGGAAATGGCCATGGCGCCCGATGGCAGCAACGCTGCGGCCATTGCCAAGGCCATGGCCGAACTGCCGGCCCTCAACAGCGCCCTCGTGCTGGCGTCTCCGCCGGCCACCATCGCCCTGATCACCCAGGCCCGCAAAAACGGCCTGCGCACCCAGTTCTACAACCTGGCAGCCCAGGCCAACAACACCGTGCTGCAAGGGCTGGGAGAGCACACCGGCAATGTGGTGTTCAGCACCCTGGTGCCCAGCCCCTGGCGCAGCGCCATTGCAGTGGTCAAGGACTACCAGCAGGTGGCCGAGGCAGCCGAAGGCAAGCCCCACTATTCCTACCTGGGCATGGAGGTGTACCTCAATGCCCGCACCCTGGTGGAGGGCCTGCGCAAGGCCGGGCGCAATGTGCAGCGCGAGTCGCTGGTCACGGCGCTGGAGACGCTGGACGCCCACCAGTACGGCCCGATGGCGCTGCGCTTTGGTGCCAAGCAGCGCGAAGGCTCCAGCTACGTCGGTCTGGCCATGATCGACCGGCGCGGGCATTTCATCGAGTGATGCGCTGGCGCGCCCTGGCGCTAGGAAGCGCCATGGCCGCTGCCGCTGCCACTGCCGCCCGCTGACCCTTTTCGCATCCTGCCTTGGTGCAGACACCCGTGCGGCCAGACCGGCACTGGCCTATAGTGGCAGGCATGCAAGCCGCCCACAGCACACCCCCTTCCAGCGTTTCTGCCATTCCCGTGGACCCTGCCGCCCCGGCCACGCCGGAGCCCGCGCCGACTGCAGTGCCCACGCCCTCGGCACGCGCGGCGCGCCAGGCCGAGGTGGTGCAGGCGCTGCTCCTGCACCTGCCGGCGCACGCGCTGCTCTGGCACAGCGAGGACACCACGCCCTACGAGTGCGACGGCCTCACGGCCTACCGCCAGCGCCCGCTGGTGGTGGCGCTGCCCGAGACGTACGACCAGGTGCAGGCGGTGCTGCGGGCCTGCCACCGCCTGGGCGTGCCGGTGGTGGCGCGCGGCGCGGGCACGGGCCTCTCGGGCGGCGCCATGCCGCATGCGCTGGGCGTGACGCTGTCGCTCGCCAAGTTCAACCGCATCCTGAAGGTGGACCCGGTCGGCCGCACCGCCGTGGTGCAGGGCGGCGTGCGCAACCTGGCCATCAGCGAGGCCGCCGCGCAGTACGATTTGTACTACGCGCCCGACCCGAGCAGCCAGATCGCCTGCACCATCGGCGGCAACGTGGCGGAAAACTCGGGCGGCGTGCACTGCCTCAAGTACGGCCTGACGGTGCACAACGTGCTCAAGGTGCAGGGCTTCACCGCCGAGGGCGAGGCCATCACCTTTGGCAGCGACGCGCTCGACGTGCCCGGCTACGACCTTCTGGCCGCCGTGGTCGGCAGCGAGGGCATGCTGGCGGTGCTGACCGAGGTGACCGTGAAGCTCATCCCCAAGCCTATGCTTGCGCGCTGCATCATGGCCAGCTTTGACGACCTGCGCAAAGCCGGCGACGCGGTGGCCAACGTGATTGCCGCCGGCATCATTCCGGCCGGGCTGGAGATGATGGACAAGCCCATGACGGCGGCGGTGGAAGACTTCGTCAAGGCCGGCTACGACCTGAGCGCCGAGGCCATCTTGCTGTGCGAATCCGACGGCACGCCCGAAGAGGTGGAGGAAGAAATCGGCCGCATGAGCGCCGTGCTGCGCGCCGCCGGCGCCACCGCCATTGCCGTGAGCGAAAACGAAGCCGAGCGGCTGCGCTTCTGGAGCGGGCGCAAGAACGCCTTTCCGGCCAGCGGCCGCATCAGCCCCGACTACATGTGCATGGACTCGACCATTCCCAGGAAGCGCCTGGCCGACATCCTGCTGGCCATCCAGGGCATGGAAAAAAAGTACGGCCTGCGCTGCGCCAACGTGTTCCACGCCGGCGACGGCAACCTGCACCCGCTGATCATGTTTGACGCCAACGACGCCGACCAGCTGCACCGCTGCGAGCTGTTTGGCGCCGACATTCTGGAAACCAGCGTGGCCATGGGCGGCACCATCACCGGCGAGCATGGCGTGGGCGTGGAAAAACTGAACAGCATGTGCGTGCAGTTCTCGCCGGAAGAAAACGCGCAGATGTTCGGCCTCAAAGCCGCCTTTGACCCGGCCGGCATGCTCAACCCCGGCAAGCTGATTCCCACGCTCAACCGCTGCGCCGAGTACGGAAAAATGCTGGTGCGCGGTGGCCAGATCAGCCACCCGGATTTGCCGCGCTTCTGAACTTTTGAACCGCTGACCGCTGTGTTTGCGGTGGTCACGGGCCTGGTCGGCGCGCACAGCGGCAAGGCGCTGTGTGCCCTGCCGCGCATTGGCACCGACCCGGTCGGCTGGATGGCGCGCAGTTTTGCCATGGGCACCCCAGCGCACGGCATCGGCGCCGCGCGGGCGTTGCAGGTGAATGCGGATGCAGGCGCCCGGGCGGCGCTGGGGCCGGGGCTGCAGGTGGTGACGGCGTCGCTGCTGATTCCGCTGGGGGCGCGCTGGTTGTAGCGGGTAAAAATTCAAGCCTTTTTGGCTTCCAGCGCTTATCCAGCAAGCGCTAGCAGCTATTGAATCAATAGCAAACATGCATCTCTGATTTTCATGATCTTTCGCAGCCACTCATGGTCCGAAGTTCTTTCAGTTGAATCCGAAGTGATTGCGGTGCCAGGCGAGATACTGGACATGACGAGGATCGACGAACCGCAAACGTTCGGTGGGAACCAAAGCGTCGACTGCAGCTTCTCTTCGGGTGAGCACTGCTCCATCGTCAGAGAATGCAATGCAGCCCTGATCAAAAAGTCGATCCAAGTTTGCCGACAACAGCAGTCCGTTGTATTCGTCCAGACATTGTTTGGCTGTTTCACACAGTGACCAAGGCCGGGCGTGAGATGCAATCAACACCGCCTCGACCGGACAGCCAGTCATTGCGCATCGCCGTCCCCAGACGTCCAGCATCTTTTGCCGATAACTGCCCTGACCGACTCTCGCGTTGGCAAGTGCAACCTTCATTGGCGGTGGCTCCTGAGAGAAACGCGGGTCTTCGTTCATGTGCAAAAGGTCCTGAACGGTCGGCACGAGCGACTCTGACTTTTGTACGGCAACTGCTTTATGCGATACCGCATTTGCCGATCGCTCTGATGCTGACAGCGGCTCAGATGGCCTTTCCATCAGGTTTTTCGGCACGACTCCCGAAACCGTTTTCAGCCATGGGCCATCGCAGGCTGCTGTCTCAAGGTAGGCACAGAACGATTCGAGGGTGCTGCGCAGCAATCCTGCAATTTTGTCCCGCGATGCTGTGGCGAGTTCGCCAAGGTCACGCTGGTGGCAGATCCCTTTGATCTGGACTCCTTTCGCGTCCAGCTGACCCTGCCAGCTTGCCCCTGGCGATTCGTCCAGGTAGCGGGTAACTGGCAAGCCCTGCCACTTGTAAGGCTCTGCCACCAACGCGTCATAAAGCTGCCTGCCTTGAGGGTGACAGGTCCAGATCCTCAGGTACACGCGTGGTGGCAGGACATTCGTTGGAAGTTCCAGCGTGATGAGGCGCACTCCACCAAGCGGCTCTCGCATCTCAACCCAAAGCGCGTTGTTTCTGGTGTAGGCCCGCTTGCTTGCTTGCTGCCCTTTGACGCCAGCGAGCATCTCCGTCGCATCAACGAACGACTCTTTCCAAATTGACAAGAATTCGAGGGTACGTGTCCATTCGAGCCAGTCCATTGCTTTCTCCTTGAGGTTATGTGGCAACTGCATGGCGACAACCAGGGTTCAAAATTCCAGGCCAAGAAGCACTTTGTGGCGACCACTCACTTTTTGGACAAGCGTTGCCAACAACCGCTTTGCGGTGTCTGGGCAACCTCCGAATGTCCGCACCCTGTCGCATGAAAGCACGTTGGCACATCAGTTTTGACCAGTCCTTGTGGGTCGATGGCTGCCTTTCGTGACTTTTCACATCCATCCCGCACTTCTCCAAGCCGCCAACGCCCTCATCTCCCAAGCTCAGAGCGTGGCCACGCAAGACTTTGCAGCAGCGCGGGCACTGTGGCGGCAGGCGGGTGCGTGGGGCGCACCTGCATTGGGCAGGGCAACGCCGCTCTTGGAGCCAAGAGTTCCATACAGGCGCTTCAGAGTTCCAGGCTGAGCATGACCAGATCGCCCACCACAGCCTGCCCGCCTTTCTGCCGCACCCGCAGATTGCGCACCAGCCTGTGGTCCACCTTGAAGCCTGCTTTTTCATAAAACCTGCCGGCGGTCTGCGTTCCCAGGTGAAGCTTTTGAACGTCCTGGCTGCGCAGAAACTGCAGCAGCTGCTCCACCATGGCGGTGCCGCTGCCTGGGGGCATTCCGGCTGCAAGCGCCAGGGTGGCAAGGTAGGCATAGCGCTTACCTTGGTGCTCGTGGATGCATCCGCTGGCCCCGCCGCACAGCTCATCGCGCTCGTCCGTCAACTTCAGCACAAACGACGGCCTGATTTTTTCGTCGTCCTCGTTCACCGCTTCGACGTAGAGCGTGCGGCCTTCCGAACAGGGGTTGAGAACAAAGGCTGCCGTGTGCTCCGGACCCGCTGGCATGTGGATGGGAATGTTTGCATAGCCCGCCGCTTCCAGGCCGGGGCCGACCCTGTCGGCATGGGTGGTGAGAACTACCGTCTGAAGCGGCTCTGAACCTGTGCCTGTGGCTTGTTCAGCCCGCCTGGCAACGTAAGCCGCCGCATCGGCCAGAAAACCAGAAGCAGACGCATCCGAAAGATGGGGGTAGTCCACCACCACGAAAGGATGGAAACCAAACTCGGCCTCGCGCTGGACGAACAATTCAAAAAGGGCCGCAGCCTCTGCACGGACCTTTTCTGCCGTTGCATCGGTCAGTGTGAAGGTCTGCAACTGGAACAGCTGTCCGGCAATGTGCAAATGGGTCAACGATGGTCCTTTCGCCTTGCGTTTCTGTTTGAAGCGTTTTCAAAAAAACGCCGTGGCCAGCCCTTGGTGGACCAAGGGACAAAGGCAGGTGCTCCATGTCCAGTGCCCAGCGCCCCATGCGCTGTGCAGGCTGTTCGCCTACAGGCATTGTCGTTTGCAGCGTGCAGCAAGGCGGTGCAATGCTGGTCACAGTCGATTCACTCTGTTTTTTTGCCGGGCCTTGCGCTCTTTCTTGCCATGCTCATCCGCCTTCGACACCTGTTTGATTTGTGCCGCCGCGCCGTGATGGCGTGGATCGACGATTTTGCACCCAGCATGGGGGCAGCCATTTCCTACTACACGGTGTTTTCGCTCGCGCCGCTGCTGATCATCGTGATTGCGGTGGCCGGCGCGGTGTTTGGCCGCGAGGCGGTGCAGGGCGAGATCGTCGGCCAGCTGCAGGGCCTTATCGGCCGCGAGGGCGCCATTGCCGTGCAGGGCCTGATCAAAAGCGCGAGCGAACCGGCCAAGGGGCTGGTGGCGGGCGCGATCAGCATTGTGGTGCTGATGGTCGGTGCCACCACCGTGTTTGCCGAGCTGCAAAGCGCGCTCGACCGCATCTGGCATGTGCCGGAAAAGGAAAAGCCCAGCGGCCTGTGGGCCATCCTGCGCGCGCGGGTGCTGTCGTTCGGCCTCATCCTGGGGCTGGCCTTTTTGCTGATGGTGTCGCTGTCCATCAGCGCCGGCATTTCTGCCTTTGGCAGCTTTGCCAGCGGCCTGCTGCCGGGCTGGGAGGTGCTGCTGCAGGTGGTCAACATGGCGCTGGCTGTCGGCATCACGACGGTGCTGTTTGCCATGATCTTCAAGTTCATGCCTTCGGTGGAAATCGACTGGAAGGACGTGTGGGTGGGCGCGGGCGTGACGGCCGTGCTGTTCGAGATCGGCAAGTTCGCCATCGGCCTGTACCTGGGCAAGAGCGGCGTGAACGAATCCTTTGCCGCCGCCGGCTCGCTGGTGGTGCTGCTGGCCTGGGTGTACTACGCAGCGCAGATCTTTTTGCTGGGTGCCGAGTTCACCAAGGTGTATTCCGAAGACAACGGCTCGCACGCTGGCGTCAACGCCGGTGCCGCCACGCGCAACAGCGCCGCCGTTGCCGCCGCCGGAACCGAGGCCGTTCAGGGTGGTGCTGCGGCCGGTGGCCCTGGCGGCAAGGCAGCGGGTGGCAGCAGCCCTGCTGTGGCCCATGACCCCAGCCTGCTGCAGCCTCCACCCGAACCTGATCCCTTGCCTCTGCCAGTGGCTGTGGCTGTGGTGCCAGCCTCGCCCGGTCTGGGCGCAGCCGTGGCGGTGCTGTCGGTGGTGGTGGTGGTGCAGGCAGCCCAGCTGCGCTGGCGCGAACTGCGCCTGTCGCATGCGGCGAACAAGGTCAAAAAAGCCGAGCAGTCAGAGCAGAACGCCAAGGCCCGCAAGGCCCGCAGGCAGGCGCGCTGAAATGCCGCTTTGAACCGCTGGGGCTGGGCCCTGCCGAACGCCGGACTGGTTTCTGGTTGCCAGGGTGGTTGAACGCAATGCCAAAACCTTTGCGCATCGGCAGTTTTGGGTGGTTTTGGAAAAATTGACCAAAATGGCCCCTAGCGCTTGTGCAGCCTGCGCCAGCAGCTCATTTTTTGATAGCGCCAGAAAAAGTGACCCACGCCTGCCCTGCAGGCCCCCCGCCGCCACAGCGTTTTCTTCCACCGTCGGACTGGGCCCACAGGCATGCAGTGCACAAGGCCGACCGCGCGGCCGGTGTTGGCCTACGCCGGCAGTGCCCGGCCATCCCAACAATGGAAATCAACCTGTTACCTGCACTCGCGCTGTGCCTTTTTTTGCCCAGCGCAGTGCCTTTGCTCAAAGAAAGACCTCCCTCCATGCAGACCATTTCCGTTTTCCGCACCGCTGCCACCCTGCTGGTGGCTGGCACGCTGGCCGCCTGTTCGTCCAACCCGCCCACCGAGCAGATGGCCATTGGCCGCACCACGCTGCAGCGCGTGTCGGCCGCGCCCAATGTGGCCGCCGATGCCCCCTTGGAGTTGCAGATGGCACGCGACAAATGGGTGCGCGCAGAAAAGGCCATGAGCGACAAGGACTACGACCTGGCCCGCCGCCTGTCCACCGAAGCCGCCGTCGATGCCCGTCTGGCAGAAACCAAGGCCGATGCCGCCGGCAACGCCAAGGCGCTGGGCCAGATGCAGGGCAGCATCCGCGCACTGCAGGAAGAAATCAACCGGCGCAGCCCGGTGCGCTGAAAGGGCGCGGCTTGCGGCCCTGGCCAGACCACCGGCTTCGTTTGACGTCCGTGGCTGTGTCCTGGCACTTGCGCTGAAGTCTCCATTTACGGCAGCCCCGCGCTCTTTGCTTTTCCTGCCTCCACCGTTTTTTCTCTTTTCCCCCGGTTTTTCCAAAGCGGGTTCTGCCACGCAGCACCCGTCTGAAACCCCCTCCAAGGAACCCCACCATGCACCCCACCCTTCGCCGCTATTCCGCTCTGGGCGCTGCCCTGTTGACCGCCGGACTGCTGTCCGCCTGCGCCAGCCGCGCCCCGCTGCCTTCGCTGGAGCAGGCGCGCAGCACCGTCGAGCGCACCAGTGCCGATCCGGCCGTGGGCCGCTAT
>JAGOCN010000269.1 GCA_017998735.1 Giesbergeria sp. | reverse complement strand
GCCTGGCAGCAGCGCACCGGCCACACCATTGTCGAGCGCTATGGCATGAGCGAGACCGCCATGCTGACCTCCAACCCGTACCGGGCCGATGCGCGCCATGGCGGTCAGGCCGAGCGGCGCGGCGGCACGGTGGGTTTTCCTCTGCCCGGTGTGGGGCTGCGCGTGGTGGACGACCAGGGCAGGGCGCTGGCGGCAGGCGAGATCGGTAACATCCAGGTGCAGGGACCGAATGTGTTTCCGGGCTACTGGCGCATGCCGGAGAAAACGGCGGAAGAATTCACGCCGGATGGCTGGTTCAAAACCGGCGATGTGGGGCAGGTGGACGCGTGCGGCTATGTCCACATCGTCGGGCGCAGCAAGGACCTGATCATCAGCGGCGGCTACAACGTCTACCCGGCCGAAATTGAAGCCGCCCTCAACGAGCTGCCTGGCGTGGCCGAGAGCGCGGTGGTCGGCGTGCCGCACCCCGACTTTGGCGAGGTGGGCGTGGCGGTGGTGGTGGCCCGCCCCGGTGCAGCGCCCGATGGCGAGCCCATATTGGCTGCACTCAAGGCGCAGATGGCCCGATTCAAGGTGCCCAGGCGCTGCTTTGTGGTGGCCGAGCTGCCGCGCAACACCATGGGCAAGGTGCAAAAGAACCTGCTGCGCGAACAGTACAAGTGCCTGTTTGGCGTCTGAACCTGGCACAGCAAAACAAAAAAGCAGCTGCTGCGCGGACGCTGCACCTGCTTTTACTATCTTATTGATAGCTGCTGGCGCTTACCGGACAAGCGCCAGAGCCGCATTTGACCCTTGAACTTAACGCAGCACCAGCACCGGAATGTGCGAGTCCGTCAGCACATGCTGCGTTTCGCTGCCCAGCAGCAGGCGCTTGACGCCCCGGCGGCCATGCGATGCCATCACGATCAGATCGCATTCGTGCTTCTTGGCCGCCACGATGATGGATTCGGCCACCATGTCGGACTTGACCACTTCAGTGGTGACTTTCACGCCGCGTGCACCGCCATCTGCCTTGACCGTGTTGACCATGGCCTGGGCCGCATCGCTCCAGTGCCGCTCCTGTTTTTCAATGTCGGTCTGTTTGGTCAGACCGCCTTCGAAATAGTCGTGCGGGTAGCGCGGCACCACTTTCAGCACCACCACGGAGGCATTGGACAGCGCAGCCAGCGCCAGGCCGGTCTCCACTGCCTTCTGGGACAGCTCGGAGCCATCGGTGGGAATCAAAATGTTTTGGTACATGCAGAAATCTCCTTGGGGTTGAAAGCTTAATAGGTGCGCACTGTGTACGGCCTTGATGCAGGTCAAGTGAATTTTTGCAGCGCAGGGCTATCCTCGCGGCATGTCAAAAAGTGCTTTTCATTTTGCTGAAGCGGCGCCGGTGCCAGTGCAAGACAGCCCTTTTTTTGTCCCTGAAACCCCTGCCTCGGATCCCCGGCCCTGCGCCGAGCAACTGCTGGACGACCCGCAGGAATGGTCCACTTTTGGCCGTGAGCAGAGCGCAGACACTGCTGCACAGACACCCGTCTGGGAATCGCACGTGGTCCTGGAAGGCATGCACTGTGCAGCCTGCGCGCTGACCATTGAAGAGGCATTGTGCACCGTTCCAGGGGTGCTCAAGGCCGAGGTCAGTGCCGCCACGCAGCGTGCCAAAGTGGTCTGGCAGCCGGACCAGGTGCTGCCATCGCAATGGCTGGCCGCCGTGCGCAAGGCTGGCTACAGCGCCCTGCCGGCCATGGACGCGCATGCACGGGAGCGCCGCCAGCGCGAACACCGCAAGGCCCTGTGGCGCTGGCTGCTGGCCGGTTTTTGCATGATGCAGGTCATGATGTACGCATGGCCGGCCTATGTGGCAGCGCCCGGCGACCTGACGCTGGAGATGGAAAGTTTGCTGCGCTGGGCTTCCTGGGTGATCACCGTGCCGGTGGTGCTGTTTGCCTGCGGACCGTTTTTCTCCAGCGCGCTGCGCGACATCCGCCAGCGCCGGGTGAGCATGGACCTGCCGGTGGCCCTTGGCATGGCCATCACTTTCATCGTCAGCACGGCCGGCACCTTTGACCCTGACGGCATGTTCGGGCGCGAAGTCTTCTACGACTCGCTCACCATGTTCGTGTTCTTTCTGCTCACCGGGCGCTGGCTGGAGCTGCGCCTGCGCGACCGCACCGCCGGCTCGCTGGAAGCGGTGATGAACCGCCTGCCCGACAGCGTGGAGCGCCGCTGCGCCGACGGCTCTTTCGAGCGTGTGGGGGTGCGGCGCCTTGGGGTGGACGATGTGGTGAGGGTGCTGCCCGGTGAAGCGTTTCCTGCGGATGGCAGCATTGTCCGGGGCCAGACGCTGGCCGATGAGGCCTTGCTGACGGGTGAGTCCACGCCGGTGCGCAGGCAGGAAGGCAGCCAGGTCACTGCCGGCAGCTTCAATCTGCAGTCGGTGGTGGAAATGAAAGTGCAGGGCACGGGCCAGAGCACGCGTTTTGCACAGATCGTGTCTCTGATGGAAAGCGCTTCTTTGCAAAAGCCGCGTCTGGCGCAGCTGGCAGACCGCATTGCCCGTCCCTTTCTGCTGCTGGTGCTGGCAAGTGCAGCGGTGGCCGCCCTGTGGTGGTGGCCCACGAACCCTGCGCATGCCTTGATGGTTGCGGTGTCCGTGCTGATCGTGACCTGTCCCTGTGCCCTGTCGCTGGCCACGCCGGTGGCCATGCTGTCCGCTGCCGGCACATTGGCACGCCACGGGGTGCTGGTGCGCAACCTGCAGGGCCTGGAAGTGCTGGCGCAAGCCGACACCGTGGTGTTCGACAAGACCGGCACCCTGACGCATGACGGCATGGCGGTGCAGCGTTTGCATGTGCAGTCCGGGCTGTCAGACAGTGATGCACTAGCGATGGCGGCGGCCATGGCCCGCCAGTCGCTGCACCCGGTTTCGCGCGCCTTGGTGGCGGCCGCTTCTGAGGCAGGGATTGCTCAGGACGGGCGCTGGCAGGTCGGAGCAGTGCACGAAACTTCCGGCTCAGGCCTGGCTGCGCAGGTCGTGGACGCCAACCACCAGTTTCTCCCCATGACCGTGCTGCTGGGTTCTGCAAAGCATGCGCAAGCAACCCAGGAAGCATTGGCCTGCGGTGTGGCGCAGCAGGTCGTCCTTGCATGCCGTGCGGAAGGGGCTTCAGACACCGTGGTGCTGGCCCGTTTTGACCTGAGCGAACACCTTCGCAGCGGGGCTGCAGAAGCCATCGAGGCATTGCGCCAGGCAGGAATCGGTGTGCGCCTTCTTTCTGGTGACAGTGCGCCGGCCGTGGCCCGCATTGCCGAGCAGGTGGGAATACTTGAGTGGCAGGGTGGGTGCACTCCACAAGATAAACTGGCCGCATTGCAAGAGCTGCAGTCGCATGGGCGACGGGTTGTCATGGTGGGCGATGGTTTGAACGACGGACCGGTGCTGGCAGGTGCAAATGCATCGTTTGCCTTTGGCCGTGCAGTTCCACTGGCCCAGTCGCGCTCCGATTTCGTGGTGCTGGGGGCAAGCCTGGATGCGATTGCGCAAACAGTGCTGCACGCGCGCCGTACCTTGAAGGTGGTGCGCCAGAATCTGTGGTGGGCCGCTGGCTACAACGCCATCAGCGTGCCCCTGGCCATTGCCGGTCACATGCCTGCATGGCTGGCCGGGCTTGGCATGGCGCTCAGTTCGCTTCTGGTGGTATTGAATGCAGCGCGTCTTTCCCGTGCCTTGCCAGAATTTGAAAGCAGCCGTTTGCATGGGGTGCACTCAAACGCTGCAGTACAGCCTGTGCATCTGTAAATCCGATTTTGCAAAGGGTGCTTATGGATATTCTTTATTTGCTCATACCTTTGTCTGTGGTGCTAGTGCTGTTGATCATCCTGGCTC
>JAGOCN010000268.1 GCA_017998735.1 Giesbergeria sp. | reverse complement strand
TGACCGACAACCTGCGAAAAAACATCACCGTCGACTGGAGCCAGCGCGAGAGCGTGCGTGCCAGCCTGCGCCTGATGGTCAAGCGCATCCTGCGCAAGTACAAATACCCGCCGGACATGGCCGACGCAGCGGTGGAGCTGGTGCTGCAGCAGGCCGAGGTACTGGGCGAGGGCTGGCTGCAGGCGCACGGGTGATGCGCCGGAATGGTGCGCGGAGATGCTGCGCAGGCAGCGGTGGCCTGGCCCCCGGAACCTGCAGCATCTGTGCTCTGACCGGTCTGCAATCAGGCTTGCAGCCCGGTCTGCAGGCAGCCTCTGTTTTTGTTGTTTTTGCTATTGAAAAATGAGCTGCCAGCGCAAGCTGCGCCTGCGCTGGAGCCTGTTTTTGCTGTGAACTTAAAGACCGGCCGAAGCGCGCAGGGCGGCGGCCTTGTCGGTGCGCTCCCAGCTGAACTCGGGTTCGTCGCGGCCAAAGTGGCCGTAGGCGGCGGTCTTCTGGTAGATGGGGCGCAGCAGGTCGAGCATCTGCACGATGCCCTTGGGGCGCAGGTCGAAATGCTCGCGCACCAGCAGCGCCAGCTGCTCGTCCGACACCACGCCGGTGCCTTCGGTGTAGACCGTGATGTTCATGGGTTGCGCCACGCCAATCGCGTAGGCCACCTGGATCTGGCACTGGCGCGCCAGGCCGGCGGCCACGATGTTCTTGGCCACGTAGCGCGCGGCGTAGGCGGCCGAGCGGTCCACCTTTGTCGGGTCCTTGCCGCTGAAAGCGCCGCCGCCGTGCGGGCAGGCGCCGCCGTAGGTGTCGACGATGATCTTGCGCCCGGTCAGGCCGCAGTCGCCCTGCGGGCCGCCGACCACAAAGCGGCCGGTGGGGTTGATCAGGTACTTGGTGTCTTTGAGCCACTCGGCCGGCAGCACCGGCTTGATGATGTTTTCAATCACCGAGTCAATGAAGCTGGCCTTCATCTTGGTGCTCGATTCGCTCTGGTCGGGGTGGTGCTGGGTGGACAGCACCACGGTGTCGATGCTGTGCGGCTTGCCGTCCACATAGCGCATGGTCACCTGGCTTTTGGCGTCGGGGCGCAGGAACGGCATGCGGCCGTCCTTGCGCAGCTGCGCCTGGCGCTCCATCAGACGGTGCGCGTAGTAGATGGGCGCGGGCATCAGCTCGGGCGTTTCGTCGCAGGCGTAGCCGAACATCAGGCCCTGGTCGCCGGCGCCGGTGTTCAGGTGGTCGTCGGACGCATGGTCCACGCCCTGGGCGATGTCGCGGCTTTGCTTGTCGTAGGCCACCAGCACCGCGCAGCCCTTGTAGTCGATGCCGTATTCGGTGTTGTCGTAGCCGATGCGCTGGATGGTGTCGCGTGCCACCTGGATGTAGTCCACGTTGACGCCTTCCTTGGCCGAGATTTCTCCGGCCAGTACCACGAGGCCGGTATTGCACAGCGTCTCGGCCGCCACGCGGGCATGCGGGTCCTGCGCAAGCAGGGCGTCAAGGATGGCGTCGGAGATCTGATCGGACACCTTGTCGGGGTGGCCTTCGGAGACGGATTCGGAAGTGAAGAGAAAGTCGTTCGCCATTTGAATAAACTCCTGGGTTCTTGGCATATGGGGCGTTGCCCTCAGCCTTTGGAGCTTTTGGCGAACGCTTTAGCAGCTTTGTTTAACGTCGCCCTGCAAGTTGCTCATTTAACTCAGCGACCCCAACATTCTAATGCCCGTTGTTTTTCGGCTTTTTTCGGTGCTGCCTTTGTGGTTGCTGCACGCTGTGGGCGCCGCGCTGGGGTGGCTTGCGTTTCTGGTGTCGGCCACCTACCGCCGGCGCTTTCTGGCCAACGCCGCCCTGGCCGGCTACCGCTTTGCCCAGGTGCGCGCTGGCGTGGCGCATGCCGGGCGCATGGTGGCCGAGCTGCCGCGCCTGTGGCTGGGGGCGCCGCTGCCGTGCCGCATGGAAGGCACGCGCCATGTCGACCAGGCCTATGCGGCCGGGCGCGGCATCGTGTACCTGAGTCCGCACCTGGGGTGCTTTGAGCTGTCGGCGCAGGCGGCCGCGCTGCGCTGGAGCGCGCAGCATGGCCCGATCACGGTGCTGTACCGCCCGGCGCGCCAGCCGTGGCTGGCCAGGCTGATGGAAACCGCCCGCAACCGCCCCGGCATGCAGGCGGTGCCGACCACATTGAGCGGCGTGCGCCAGATGCTCAAGGCGCTGCGCCGGGGCGAGGCCGTCGGCCTGCTGCCCGACCAGGTGCCGCCGCAAGGCCAGGGCGTGTGGCTGCCGGTGTTTGGCCGCGCCGCCTACACCATGACGCTGGCCGCCCGCCTGGCGCAGCAGACCGGCGCGGCGGTGCTGCTGGCGCGCTGTGAGCGCGAACCGCTGGGGCGCGGCTTCACCGTCCACATCGAACCACTGCCGGCGCCGCTGCAGGCGTCGCTGGAGGAAGGCACCCTGCAGATCAGCCAGGCCATGGAGCAGGTCATCCGCCAGTGCCCCGAGCAGTACCTGTGGGGCTACGGGCGCTACAAGGTGCCGCGGGGCGAGGCACTGCCGGGCAGCGCCGGGCCTGCCAGCGGCGACAGGGCCGACAGCACCGCCTCTGTTGCCACCAGGAAGGCGCCATGATGGCCCGCCTGGGTTTGGGGTTCATGCGCCTGCTGGCACGCCTGCCGCTGCCGTGGCTGCGGGCGCTGGGCTGGCTGCTGGGGCAGGTGCTGTATGTGCTGGTGGTGCCGCGCCGGCGCGTGGCGCTGCGCAACCTGGAGCTGTGCTTTCCGCAGGCATCGCTGCGCCAGCGGCGCGCCTGGGCGCGCGAGACCTTCGTGGTGTTCTGCCAGACCTGGCTGGACCGCAGCTGGCTGTGGTCGGCGCCGCGCGAGGTGGTGCTGGCGCGGGTGCAGCTGCAGGGCGCACTGCACGAGCTGGACGGCGACACGCCGACCATCGTTTTTGCGCCGCACTTTCTGGGCATGGACGCGGGTGGGCTGGCGCTGCCGCTGCACTGCACCGGGCGCGCTTTCACGTCCATCTTTTCCACGCACCCGAACCCGGCGCTGGACGACTGGTTCATGCAGGGGCGCCAGCGTTTTGGCGATGTGCGCATGCTCAACCGGGCCGATGGGGTCAAACCCATCATTGCCAACCTGCGCAAGGGCGGGCTGCTGTACCTGTTGCCCGACATGGACTTTGGCGCCAAGGACTCGTTTTTTGTGCCCTTCTATGGCGTGCAGGCGGCCACCGTGCCGTCGCTGCCGCGCTTTGCGCGCCTGGGCCGCGCCAAGGTGGTGGGCATGGTCACGCGCCTGACGCCCGCCGGCTATGTGGCCGAAATCACCCCTGCCTGGGACCACTACCCCAGCTGCGACGTGGTGCAGGACACGGCGCGCATGAACCGCGAACTGCAAGGCTACATCGATGCGCTGCCCGGCCAGTACTACTGGGTGCACAAGCGCTTCAAGACAAGGCCCCAGGGCGAGCCGCCGGTGTACTGAACGCAAACCGGGACGTGCTGGCGGTCTGCAGCGCAATGCGCCCTGGCAAGAGCGGTGCGGCGCAAGGCATGAAAATAACAATCAAATCGGCCTCCAGCGCAAGCGGGGCCTGCGCTGGCAGCTATGGTTTTTGATTTTCCAGAAACCGCTCCAGCGCCTGCTGCACCACGCCCGGCTGCTCGTGCAGCAGCCAGTGCGAGGCGCCCGCCACGGGTTGCACCTGCAGCTGCGGCACCCAACCGTGCAAACCCAGCAGCAGGCCGGGCAGCAGCGCCGGGTCGTCCATGCCCCACAGCACCAGCGTGGGCATGTCCACTTTGAGCATGGATTCGGGCAGCGTGATGGCAGCGGCCGCCGGGTCGCCCTCGCGCGGCGGGCGCAGCGGGCTGGCGCGGTAG
>JAGOCN010000267.1 GCA_017998735.1 Giesbergeria sp. | reverse complement strand
TAGTTGCCATGCACGCCAGTGAACAGGCTGCTGTAGACGATGTCGTCCGAGTCGCCATCGACGATGGCCTGCTTGTAGGCGTCGCTGGCACGGGCTTCGGTGGTGGCAATGAAGGCCGAACCAATGTAGGCAAAGTCGGCGCCCATGGCCAGCGCGGCCAGCACCGCGTCGCCCGAGGCAATGGCGCCGCTGAGCGCAATCGGGCCGTCAAACCACTGGCGGATTTCCTGCACCAGCGCAAACGGGCTTTTCACACCGGCGTGGCCACCGGCGCCGGCAGCCACTGCCACCAGCCCGTCGGCGCCCTTTTCAATCGCCTTGTGGGCAAACTTGTTGTTGATGATGTCGTGCAGCACCACACCGCCCCAGCTGTGCACCGCCTGGTTCAGGTCTTCGCGTGCGCCCAGGCTGGTGATGACCAGCGGCACCTTGTACTTGGCGCAGACCTGCATGTCGTGCTCCAGCCGGTCGTTGGTCTTGTGCACGATCTGGTTGATGGCAAACGGGGCCGACGGTGCCTCGGGATGCGCCTTGTCGTACGCGGCCAGCGTCTCGGTGATTTCGGCCAGCCAGTCGTCCAGCTGCGCGGCCGGGCGGGCATTGAGCGAGGGCATCGAGCCGACGATGCCGGCCTGGCACTGGGCAATCACCAGCTGCGGGTTGCTGATGATGAACAGCGGCGATCCGATGACCGGCAGCGCGAGATTTTGCAGAACGGGAGGCAGATGGGACATGGCAGCACTCAGGGTTGAAAATTTCAATGAAAACAGCCTCCAGCGCATGCTACGCCTGCGCCAGCAGCTCTATTTTTGATAGCAGATTCACAGCACGGACACCTGCTGGACTGCTGCGGGGGCGCAAAGGCGGGGCTGCAGTGCCGCTCTGCACTGCCTTGCCCTGCGCTTGCCCGCCCGCACCGTGCAGATTTCAGAACGCTTCGATGGGCAGCGCCATGACGCTGCCCGCGCCCTGCACGATGCTGTTTCGCACGCCGGGCGCCTTGACCAGGATGTGCTCGGCATAGAACCGGGCAGTGGCGATTTTGGCGTTCAGAAACGCTGTGTCCTGTCCCTGGGGCAACAGCTCCTGGGCCACCAGCAGGGCGCGTGCCATCTGCCAGCCGGCCACCAGGTTGCCGGCCAGCATCAGGTACGGCACGCTGCCGGCGTAGGCGGCATTGGGGTCGGATCTGGCATTGCCGACAACGAACGCCACCACGTCCACAAAGGCCTGCCGGGCGGCGCCCAGGTGCTCCAGTACCGCCAGCGCGTCGGGCGTGCCGCTGGCCTGCAGCGCCTGCTCGGTTTTTTCAATGTCCGCTGCCACGGCCAGAGCGCCCTGGCCGCCGTCGCGTGCGGTCTTGCGGCCCACCAGGTCGTTTGCCTGGATGGCGGTGGTGCCTTCGTAGATGGTCAGGATGCGCGCATCGCGGTAGTACTGGGCCGCGCCGGTTTCCTCGATGAAGCCCATGCCGCCATGCACCTGGATGCCCAGCGAAGTCACCTCCTGGCTCATCTCGGTGCTATAGCCCTTGACCAGCGGCACCAGAAAATCATAGAAGGCGGCGCTGGCCTTGCGCACTTCGGCATCGGGGTGGTGGTGCGCGGTGTCGTAGGCCGCTGCCGCCGTGGTGGCCATGGCGCGGCAGCCCTCGGTGCAGGCGCGCATGGTCATCAGCATGCGGCGCACATCGGGGTGGTGGACGATGGCGACACTGGCCTTGGCGCTGCCGTCCACCGGGCGGCTTTGCACGCGGTCCTTGGCATAGCCCACGGCCTTCTGGTAGGCGCGCTCGGCCATCGCAATGCCCTGCACGCCCACTGCGTAGCGGGCGGCGTTCATCATGATGAACATGTATTCCAGGCCCCGGTTTTCCTCGCCCACCAGGAAACCCACAGCGCCGGGCCCGGCGCTGTCTGCAATGCTCGCCGCCATGCCGTCGCCAAACTGCAGCACCGCCGTCGGGCTGGCCTTGATGCCCAGCTTGTGCTCGATGCTGACGCAGTGCGCGTCGTTGCGCTTGCCCAGGCTGCCGCCCTCGTTGACCAGAAACTTGGGCACCACAAACAGGCTGATGCCCTTGACGCCCTCGGGCGCACCGGCCACGCGCGCCAGCGTCAGGTGCACGATGTTTTCCGCCAGGTCGTGCTCGCCGTAGGTGATGTAGATCTTGGTGCCAAACACCTTGTAGCTGCCGTCCTGCTGCGGCTCGGCGCGGGTGCGCACCAGCGCCAGATCGGAGCCTGCCTGCGGCTCGGTCAGGTTCATGGTGCCGGTCCACTGGCCGCTGACCAGTTTTTCCAGGTAGGTGGCTTTCAGCGCGTCGCTGCCGGCGGTCAGCAGTGCCTCGATGGCACCGTCGGTCAGCAGCGGGCATAGCGCAAAACTCATGTTGGCGCTGTTGAGCATTTCGGTGCAGGCGGCGCCAATGGTCTTCGGCAACCCCTGACCGCCAAATTCTGCCGGGTGCTGCAGTCCCTGCCAGCCCGCTTCGGCATACTGGCGAAACGCGTCCTGAAAACCGGGCGTGGTGATGACCTTGCCGGCCTCAAAACGCGACGGGTTCTGGTCACCCTCCCAGTTCAGCGGCGCCACCACGCCTTCGTTGAAGCGGGCGCATTCTTCCAGCACGGCCTGGGCGGTTTCCAGGCCGGCGTCTTCAAAACCGGGCAGTTGCGAAACCTTTTCCAGACCGGCCAGGTGCTCGATGGCAAACAGCATGTCTTTCAGGGGGGCGGTGTAGCTCATGGTGTGTTTCTGCAAGAGATGCCAGACCGGCATCCGGATGTGAAAAAAAAGGCACCGCGAACGGTGCCCCTGTGAAGATGGCAGGTCCTTAAAGCGCCTTGACCAGCTCCGGCACGGCGGCAAACAGGTCGGCCGCCAGCCCGTAGTCGGCCACGCCAAAGATGGGTGCCTCCGCATCCTTGTTGATCGCCACAATGACCTTGGAGTCCTTCATGCCCGCGAGGTGCTGGATGGCCCCCGAGATGCCGACCGCCACATACAGCTCGGGCGCCACGATCTTGCCGGTCTGCCCCACCTGCCAGTCGTTTGGCGCATAGCCCGCATCCACTGCAGCGCGGCTCGCGCCCATGGCAGCGCCCAGCTTGTCGGCCAGCGGCGTCATCACCTCGTCAAACTTTTCCTTGCTGCCAAGCGCCCGCCCGCCCGAGACAATCACCTTGGCGGCGGTGAGCTCAGGGCGGTCGCTTTTGGCGATCTCGCTGCCGACAAAGCGGCTTTTCTGGGATGGGTTTTGCGCCTGCAGGGATTCGACCTGCGCGCTGGCACCCGTGCTGGCTGCCGCATCAAAGCCGGTGGTGCGCACGGTGATGACTTTGGTCGCATCCTGGCTTTGCACCGTGGCAATGGCGTTTCCTGCATAGATCGGGCGCTCGAAGGTGTCGGGGCTGACCACCTTGGTGATGTCGCTCACCTGCGCCACGTCAAGTTTTGCCGCCACGCGGGGCGCCACGTTCTTGCCGGCGGCCGTGGCGGCAAACAGGATGTGGCTGTAGTAACCGGCCAGGCTGAGCACCTGGGCGGCAACGTTCTCGGCCAGGCCGTTGGCAAGCGATTCGGAGTCGGCGTGCAAGACTTTTGTGACACCGGCGACCTGGGCAGCAGCCTCGGCCACGGCACCTGCGTTGTGGCCGGCGACCAGCACATGCACATCGCCCCCGCAGGCAAGAGCTGCCGTGATGGTGTTGAGCGTTGCGCCCTTCAAGGAGGCGTTGTCGTGTTCTGCGATGACGAGAGCTGTCATGGGAGTACCTTTGCTTCGTTCTTGAGTTTTTCCACCAGCGTGGCCACATCGGGCACCATGATGCCGGCGCCGCGCTTGGCAGGCTCCATCACCTTGAGGGTTTTGAGGCGCGGGGCCAC
>JAGOCN010000266.1 GCA_017998735.1 Giesbergeria sp. | reverse complement strand
TGCCAAGGGCGAGGGTTTGATCTTTGCCGACACCGGCGAAGTGCAGCGTGCGCTCGACGCGGGCGAGGTGGAAATCACCTCGCGCATCAACGTGCGCATGACCGAGTGGACGCGCAACAAGGAAACCGGCGAGTTCGATGCTTCGACCAGCCTGGTGGAAACCACCACCGGCCGTGCGCTGCTGTCCGAGATCCTGCCCAAGGGCCTGCCTTTTTCAAACCTGAACAAGGCGCTCAAGAAGAAGGAAATCTCCAAGCTCATCAACGTGTCCTTCCGCAAGTGCGGTTTGAAGGAAACGGTGGTGTTTGCCGACAAGCTGCTGCAAAACGGTTTCCGCCTGGCCACCAACTCCGGCATTTCCATTGCCATCGAGGACATGCTGGTGCCCACCGAGAAGGCCGGCATCATCAAGTCGGCCGAGAAGGAAGTGAAGGAAATCGAGCAGCAGTTCGTCTCCGGTCTGGTGACCGCGGGCGAGCGCTACAACAAGGTGGTGGACATCTGGGGCAAGGCGGGCGACGACGTCTCCAAGGTCATGATGGGCCAGCTGGCCAAGCAAAAGACCACCGACCGCCACGGCAACGAAGTGGACCAGGAGTCGTTCAACTCCATCTACATGATGGCCGACTCGGGCGCGCGCGGTTCTGCTGCGCAGATCCGCCAGCTGTCCGGCATGCGCGGTCTGATGGCCAAGCCCGACGGCTCGATCATCGAGACGCCCATCACGGCCAACTTCCGTGAAGGCCTGAACGTGCTGCAGTACTTCATCTCGACCCACGGCGCGCGCAAGGGCCTGGCCGACACGGCACTGAAAACCGCCAACTCGGGCTACCTGACGCGCCGCCTGGTGGACGTGACGCAGGACCTGGTGGTCACCGAAATTGACTGCGGCACTGCGCACGGCGCCATCATGCGCGCCATTGTCGAGGGCGGCGAGGTGATTGAGTCGCTGCGCGACCGCGTGTTGGGCCGCACCGCTGCCGAAGAGGTGCTGCACCCCGAAACGCGTGCCGTGCTGGCGCCGGCCGGCACCATGATGGACGAGGACCTGATCGACGTGTTCGAGCTGGCCGGCGTGGACGAAGTGAAGGTGCGCACCGCACTGAACTGCGAAACTCGCTACGGCCTGTGCGCCATGTGCTACGGCCGCGACCTGGGCCGCGGCGGCCTGATCAACCTCGGCGAAGCCGTCGGTGTGATTGCCGCCCAGTCGATTGGCGAGCCCGGTACGCAGTTGACCATGCGCACCTTCCACATTGGTGGCGCAGCCTCGCGTGCGGCCATTGCCTCCAGCGTGGAAGCCAAGTCGAACGGCATCATCGGCTTCAACGCCACGATGCGCTATGTGACCAACTCCAAGGGCGATCTGGTGGTGATTTCGCGTTCCGGCGAGATCACCATCCAGGACGAGCACGGACGCGAGCGCGAGCGCCACAAGGTGCCGTACGGCGCTGCGCTGACCGTCACCGCCGACCAGGCGATCAAGGCCGGCACCATCCTGGCCAACTGGGACCCGCTGACGCGCCCGATCATCACCGAGTTCGCCGGCAAGGCGCAGTTCGAGAACGTCGAGGAAGGCCTGACGGTGGCCAGGCAGGTGGACGATGTGACCGGCCTGGCGACGCTGGTGGTCATCGACCCCAAGCGCCGCGGCGCGGCCAAGGTGGTCAAGCCGCAGGTCAAGCTGATCGATGCCCATGGCAACGAGGTGAAGATTCCGGGCACCGACCACTCGGTGACCATCGGCTTCCAGATCGGCGCGCTGATCCAGGTGCGCGACGGCATGGACGTGGGCCCCGGCGAAGTGCTGGCCCGCATCCCTATCGAAGGCCAGAAGACGCGCGACATCACCGGCGGTCTGCCGCGGGTGGCCGAGCTGTTTGAAGCCCGCACCCCGAAGGACAAGGGCACGCTGGCGGAAGCCACCGGCACGGTGTCGTTCGGCAAGGAAACCAAGGGCAAGATCCGCCTGCAGATCACCGACCCCGAGGGCAAGGTGTCCGAGGAACTGGTGCCCAAGGAAAAGAACATCCTGGTGCACGAGGGCCAGGTGGTGAACCGGGGCGAGTCGATCGTCGACGGCCCGGCCGACCCGCAGGACATCCTGCGCCTGCTGGGCATCGAAGAACTCTCGCGCTACATCGTCGATGAAGTGCAGGACGTGTACCGCCTGCAGGGCGTGAAGATCAACGACAAGCACATTGAAGTGATCGTGCGCCAGATGCTGCGCCGCGTGGTGGTCGAGGCCACGGGTGACTCGAACTACATCGCCGGTGAACAGGTCGAGCGCTCGGAGATCCTCAACACCAACGATGCGCTGCAGTCCGACGGCAAGATCCCTGCGACCTACACCAACCTGCTGCTGGGCATCACCAAGGCGTCGCTGTCCACCGACTCGTTCATCTCGGCCGCTTCCTTCCAGGAAACGACCCGCGTGCTGACCGAGGCGGCCATCATGGGCAAGCGCGACGAGCTGCGCGGCCTGAAGGAAAACGTGATTGTCGGCCGCTTGATTCCTGCCGGTACCGGCCTGGCCTACCACCAGGCGCGCAAGGTCAAGGACGCCATGGACGACGCCGAGCGCCGCGCCATCGCCGAAGCCGAAGAGGCTGAAATGGCCGGCATGAACGGCATGGGCGAGGACGATGCCTCCGACGCAGCGCCGCTGGAAATGGGCGGCGACGCAGCCGCCGATTGAGCGGAACCGGGCCGGGGCTGACAAGGCCCCTGCCGTGCGCTCCCGGTCTGTCCCTTTTCCCGGGCAGGCCGGGAGTTTTTTTATGTGCCGGGCTGCCTGCAAGGGGCCAGCGCGGCATGGCAAGCAAAAGGGTGCTGCGCATGTTTTTCTCTTCCCTGTGGGCCATTGCCCTGGCGGTGGTGCTGTTCTGGGCCGTGGGTGCCCACAACCGGCTGGTGCGGCTGCGCTCGGCGGCCGCGCAGGCCTTTGGTGCGCTGGATGCGCACCTGGTGCAGCTGCTGGCGCTGGTGGACACGCACGAGGCGGCACAGGCCAGTGCCGGCGCACCCCGCGCCGCGCAGCGCGACGCCCTGCAGGCAGCGGCAGCGCAGTGCGCCGAGGCACTGACCGGCGCCCGCGCGCACCCGCTGCGCGCTGCGGCCGTGGCGCCGCTGTCCCAGGCGCTGCAGGCGCTGGAGGCGGCCTGGTCCGACGGCGTGCAGCAGTTGCCCACGCTGGCCGTGCCGACGGGCACCGAGCCGTGGACCGTGCGCTGGGAGCAACACCAGGCGCGCGCTGCCCAGGCGCGGGCACAATTTGCCGCTGCCGTGGCGCAGCACAACACCGCCACCGGCCAGTTTCCTGCCCGCCTGCTGGCCTGGATCATGGGCTTTCGGCCTGCACAACCCGTATGAAACACCCCAAAACACCCCCTGCAGCCGCCCCCGCCAGGCGCTCTGCCGACTCCCTGCCGCTGCGCCAGGCACCTGCTGTATCTGCAGCATCTGCAGCATCTGCCGCATCTTCCACCCGCGCTCCTGCCGGCAATCCCGCCACGGTGGCGCTGTCGCAGCAGCTGCACGCAGTGGCCAGCGCGCTGCAGGAAATTCGCCGGGGCCGTTCTGGCACGGCCGTGCTTGAAGGCGTGGCGCCGGCGCTGCGCCCCGGCGTGCAGGCCTTGCTGTTCCAGGTACTGCGCACGCTCGGCTGGGCCGAGGCGGTGCGCCAGCAGCTGGCGCCGCGGGCCCCCGCGCCAGCGGTCGATGCGCTGCTGTGCACCGCGCTGGCGCTGCTGGCCGACGAGGAGCAGCCGCCGTACGCACCCTTCACGCTGGTCAACCAGGCGGTGCAGGCAGCCAAGCAAGACCACGCCACGCGCGCCCAGGCGCCGTTCATCAACGCCTGCCTGCGCCGCTTTCTGCGCGAACGCGGCG
>JAGOCN010000265.1 GCA_017998735.1 Giesbergeria sp. | reverse complement strand
CCGGCGCGCTCCATGCCCTTGCCGGGCACTGGCAGGGCCAGCGTGCTGCCCGGCTGCAGCTCGGCGTGCACGCAGAACAAAGGCGAGAGCGTGCGCACCGGGCTGTGCAGTCCATAGGCACTGCCAGCCACCACGCGCAGCCAGATGCCGCTGTCAGGCTCGTTCCGCACCGGCAGGGCGCTCTCGGGCGTGTGTTCAAACGCCGGCGCGCACTCCTCCTCGGCCTCGGGCAGCGCCACCCACATCTGCAGCAGCTCCAGCCCGCCACCGGCAAACGACGCCGGGTGCTCGAAGCGCTCGGAATGCGCGATGCCGCGCCCCGCCGTCATCCAGTTGACGGCGCCCGGCCGGATGCGCTGGAAGGTGCCCAGGCTGTCGCGGTGCACGATTTCTCCGCCCAGCATGTAGCTCACGGTGGCCAGGCCGATGTGCGGGTGCGGTCGCACGTCGGCACCCTGGATGTCCTCAGGCGCCAGCGTCACCGGCCCCGCATGGTCAAAAAACACAAACGGGCCGACGCTGCGCCGCCGGGAGCCGGCAGGCAGCAGGCGGCGCACGGTCAGCCCGTGGCCCAGGTCAGCTTCGCGGCCGGTCAGCAAAATGTTTGGCATGGTGGTGTGGCTCCTGGGCAGGCAGCGGTGCAAAAACAAGGACGCGTTACCCACTGATCATGGCAATGGAACAAAGGGTTTTTTGCTATTAAAAAAGAGCTTCCAGCGCAGACAGAACAAGCGCTGGAAGCTATTTTGGCTTGCATTCCCGCAAAACCAGGCGGCATTGGCAGCCACCTGGTTTCGCCAACGCTTCAAGGGTACAGACCGCGCAGTTCGCGCGCATGCAGCATGCGCGTGCAGGCAATGATGAAGGTGGCGGTGCGCAGGCTCACGCCGTGTTTCTGCCCCATGTCCCAGATGCCGGCAAAGGCCTCTTTCATGATGCGCACCAGGCGGGCGTTGATTTCTTCTTCGGTCCAGAAAAAGCTGGAGAAGTCCTGCACCCACTCGAAGTAGCTCACCGTCACGCCGCCGGCGTTGGCAATGACGTCGGGCAGCACCAGCACGCCCTTGTCGTGCAGGATGTCGTCGGCCTCGGGGGTGGTGGGGCCGTTGGCGCCCTCGATCACCAGCCTGGCCTGGATCTGGCCGGCGTTGTCGGCGGTGATCTGGCTTTCCAGCGCGGCCGGAATCAGGATGTCGCAGGGCACGCCCCAGAAAGCGTCGTTGTCCAGCACTTCAGCACCGGCAAAACCGGCCACGCCGCCGTTTTCCTGCACATATGCCATCAGCGCCGCTGCGTCCAGGCCGGCCTCCCGGTAAATGGTGCCGGTGTGGTCCTGCACGGCGACCACACGCGCGCCGCTTTCGGCAAACAGCTGCGCCGCCGTGCCGCCCACGTTGCCAAAGCCCTGCACGGCCACGCGTGCGCCCTGGATCTCCAGCCCGATGCGGTGCGCAGCCTCCATGCCCACGGTGTAGACGCCGCGCCCGGTGGCTTCGCGCCGGCCGAGCGAGCCGCCCAGGTCGACCGGCTTGCCGGTGACCACGCCGGTGGCGGTGGAGCCGGTGTTCATGGAATAGGTGTCCATCATCCAGGCCATGACCTGCTCGTTGGTGTTCACGTCGGGCGCCGGAATGTCCTTGTGCGGGCCGATGATGACGCCGATTTCACTGGTGTAGCGGCGCGTGATGCGTTCGAGTTCGCTGCGCGAGAGCGTTTTGGGGTCGACCCGGATGCCGCCCTTGGCACCACCGTAGGGCACATTGACGGCGGCCGTCTTGACCGACATCCAGGCCGACAGCGCCATCACCTCCGACAGCGTCACGTCCTGGTGAAAGCGCACGCCGCCCTTGCCGGGGCCGCGGCTCAGGTTGTGCTGCACGCGGTAGCCCTCGTAGTGGGCAATGGTGCCGTTGTCCAGCTCGATGGGCACATCGACGACCAGGATGCGCTTGGGGCGCTTGAGGGTCTCGACCCAGCGCGACAGGTGCCCGAGGTAGGGCGTGACGCGGTCCACCTGCTTGAGGTAGTTGCCCCAGGGGCCAAGGTGGTCGGCCTGCAGGTAGGACGGCAGGGCGTGCTTTTGCACGTCGGGGATGGGGGGAGTGGATGGCATCAAAAAATCCTCACCGTAACAATGTCAAGACAAACAGCTTAGGAGCTTGCAGCGCCCCGTGTCCAGTATGGGGCGTTGCAAGCTCATGCTTTTTGCACATGGGATGCATCGGCAGCGGCCTCAGTGGCGCCAGTGGTGCCGGCCGGCGGATGGCGCTCGGCGGCCAGCAGCAGGGCGCCGCCCAACACCAGCACGCCTCCGGCCAGCTGCGCCGGCCCCAGGTGCTCGCCCAGCAGGAACCACGCGGCCAGCACGGTGACCACCGGCTCCAGGGTCGAGATCAGCGCCGTGCGCGAGGGCCCGAGCCGCGCCAGGCCGGCAAACAGCAGCACCATGGCCAGCACGGTCGAGACCAGCGCAATCGCGCCCAGGGCGCTCCAGCCCAGGGCCGTGGGCGCCATGTGCGGCAGGTGGCCCAGCGCAGCGCGCACCGCCGTCAGGCCCAGCACCAGCGCCGCTGCCGCGCTGAGCGCCACCGTGGTGGCCGCCAGCGGCGCCACACCGCGCATCGCCCGGCTGCCGCCCAGCAGGTAGAGCGCATAAATGCAGGCCGCCGCCACGCCCAGCGCCACGCCGCGCCAGTCCAGCGCTGCGCTGCCACCCGAGGCACTGCCCGACCAGGGCACCCAGCCCAGCGTCAGCAGCGTGCCGGCACTGCACACCGCCAGCGCCAGCGCGCGCCGGCGGGTCAGGGGCTCCAGCCCCAGTGCCCACGACAGCAGCACCACGAACAGCGGGTACAGGTACAGCAGCAGCGCCACCATGCCGGCCGGGATGAACAGCAGCGCGCCAAAAAAGCACAGCGACTGCAGCGTGTAGGCAATGCCCATCAGCACCAGCCCCGGAATCTGCCCGCGCGCCGGCAGCGGTACGCGCCGCCACCACAGCAGCAGCCACAGTGCCAGCGAGGCCAGTACAAAGCGCCCCAGCAGCACACCGGGCATGTCGGCACCCTGGGCATAGGCAGTGCGCACAAACACCGCCATGGCCCCGAAACAGGCCGCTGACAGGGCCACGCTGGCGACAGCGCCCAACGGGGTGTCAATGCGCGACGGCATTGCGGGGTGAGGGGTGGTCATGCGAACGGGTCAAGAGGTGCAGGAAAAAGCGCAAGCATCGTTGTGGGCTCCGAGGCAGGGAAAGACAGGGCACACGCCCTGTCCGCCGGCAGCACTGGCGCAGCCAGGCGCAAAAGTGGATGGCGCGCAGCTTGCATGGACAGGGCGGGAAGGCAGAGAAAGGCTGCGCATCATGCCAAGAAGGCCCTGGCAGGTCTCAGGGCGCTGTGCCCTGGTGTGTTTCTGCGGCTGCTGCGGTTTGTGTGGCAGCGGTTGCAAAACTGCTTCATCCAGAAAACAGCAGAGACGGAGAAAGGCAAAGGCAGATGGGGGTTGGACAAGCGTTCTCTGCCCGTTTTGCTTTTTCTGAAAAACGGTTTTCAGCGTCCGTTTTGAGGGGCTGAATGCTGCTTGCAGCACCGTTTTTACTTTGCCCTTGTTGTTCTTTAATATCTTTATAAATACATAGTAGTAGTAGTAGATGTTTGCTGTTTTTTGTGGATAACAGCACTTTTTCCTTGCGAGGCATCAGCTTGCAAACTTTGAAATCCTGTGCATAACCCTGTATTTCTGGTGTACAGCAAATGTGGATAACTTTGAGAAAGGTCGGTTGCCTGTGGACAAGTACATGGTTATGCAATTTTTTTCCACAGGGTTGTGCACAGGCTCTGGCGTGCTCAAACGGAGCAACGGATGGAACATGGATTGGCGCTCTGGAGCCTGTCTG
>JAGOCN010000264.1 GCA_017998735.1 Giesbergeria sp. | reverse complement strand
TGCGCGCCGCGCGCGAGCAAAACCTGGCCTGCACCCACCAACGCGACCTCGGCTCACTCACATCCAGCGCAATACGGCACGTTGGTGGGCAGTTGGGGGTAGGCGTGAAATATGCGGGCTAGCGCAATCTGCACCTGCGCTGGAGGCAAAAAACACCCCAAGCTCTGCAAACCGGCGCACCAGCAAACCGGTGGCCTGTGCACGGCCTGCGCTGCCCTTCCAGGTTCTGCCTTGGTCCAAGCGCGCAGGCAACAGCAGCAGCGCTGGCATTGCCATCCGCCCGCTCCTGCCGCAGTCCGGGCCCGAGGTAGCGGTTTTTCTGGCCGCAGCGGCCAGATCGTGAAGCCGCTGCGGCCACTGCATTGCACAATCCCGTTTTGTTCACACCCTGCAGGCACCTGCCCCCAACACCCCATGAACATCCTCAAGGAACGCGTGCGCTGGAGCCCCAACTTCATCCGCGCCTTTGGCCCGGCCGGGGGCCTGCGCCTGCTGCGCGGTATCGTGCGCAGCCTGCCGCGCGAATCGGACACCGTGCAGGCCCACCAGGTGCCGGGCTACGCCCACCCCATCCACCTGCGCCGCACGGTCAGCGACCACGCCACCTTCCGGCAGTGCATGGTGATGCAGCAGTACGACTTTTCTGCGCTGCCGCAGGCCGCCCGCATGGCCGAGACCTACCAGTCCCTGCTGCGCCAGGGCCAGCGCCCGCTGATCATTGATGCCGGCGCCAACATCGGATTGGCCACCCTCTGGTTTGCCCGCGTGTTTCCCGAAGCCACCATCGTGGCCGTGGAGCCTGACACGCGCAACTTCAACCTGCTGGAGCAAAACACCCGGCATTTGAAAGACCGGGTGGTGCTGCTCAAGGGCGGCGTCTGGAGCCGCCCGGCGCACCTGGGCATCCTCAACCCCGGCGCGGGCGCCGCCGGTTACCAGGTGGGCGAAGTGCCGGCGGACGATCCGAACGGGGTGCGCGCCTACACCATGGAAGAAATCTGCCAGCAGGCGGGCGTTTCCGCGCCGCTGATCGTCAAGCTCGACATCGAAGGCGCCCAGGCGCAGGTGTTCCAGGAAGGCACCGACTGGGTGGCGCGCACGCACCTCATCACGCTGGAGCTGGACGACTGGCAGCTGCCCTGGAAGGGCACCAGCCGAAGCTTTTTCCGCTGCGTCAGCCAGCACCCCTTTGACTACCTGATCTACAAGGAAAGCATCTTCTGCTTTCGCGATGCCGGTGCCGGTGAAAGCGCCAGCCCAGGCACCACGGCCAGCCAGCCCTGAGAAGGGAAACCGGCCATTCTGCGCAGTGCGGTGCTGCGCGAAGGGACCGGGTTCAAGCGGCTGTGCAAACCCCTTTTGCACAGGACAAAAGCACCGCGCCGGGCCTTCAGGCCGGCACCTGAAGGCCCTGCACATCCGGCCCCGGCGCTGGCCCCCCGCATGTCAGACTCGCAGCCTTGTCCCAACTGCCCTCTGCCCTGCCCCATGCTCACCGGTGAACTGAAAAACAAAGTCGACCAGCTCTGGAACGCCTTCTGGTCTGGCGGCATCGCCAACCCGCTCGAAGTGATCGAGCAGATCACCTACCTGCTGTTTCTGCGCGGCCTGGACAGCGACCAGATGCGCGAAGAAAACAAGGCCCTGCGCCTGAAGACCGCGCCGCTGCGGCTTTACCCCGAAGGCCACGACGCCAAAGGCCGTCCGTTTGACGACCTGCGCTGGTCGCGCTTCAAGCACTTTGCCGCGCCCGAGATGTTCACGGTGCTGAGCGAACACGTCTTTCCGTTCCTGCGCAGCCTGTCCAGCGACGGTGCAGGCAGCCCCGCAGCAAACACCGCCTTTGCGCACCACATGAAGGACGCGCGCTTCACCATTCCCACGCCCGCGCTGCTGCAAAAGGTGGTGGACCTGCTGGACACCATCCCGCTGGACGACCGCGACACCAAGGGCGATATGTACGAATACATGCTCGGCAAGATTGCCGCCGCCGGGCAGAACGGCCAGTTCCGCACGCCGCGCCACATCATTGAACTGATGGTGGCCCTCACGGCCCCGGTGCCACAGGACACCATTTGCGACCCGGCCAGCGGAACCTGCGGCTTTTTGGTGGCCGCTGGCGAATACCTGCGCAGCGCCTACCCCGACATGCTGCGCGTGCCGGCGCAAAACACGCACTTTCACAAAGGCATGTTCCACGGCTACGACTTTGACAACACCATGCTGCGCATCGGCAGCATGAACATGCTGCTGCACGGTGTGGAGCAGCCGGCCATTGAATACCGCGATTCCCTCTCGCAAGGCGCAGCAGGCGATGCCGGCGCCTACAGCCTGATCCTGGCCAACCCGCCGTTTGCCGGCAGCCTGGACTTTGAGAGCACCGCCAAAGACCTGCAAGGCATCGTCAAGACCAAAAAGACCGAACTGCTGTTTTTGGCGCTCTTTCTGCGCCTCTTGAAAACCGGCGGCAGGGCAGCGGTGATCGTCCCGGACGGCGTGCTGTTCGGCTCCAGCAAGGCGCACAAGGAGCTGCGCCGCACTCTGGTGGAAGAGCAAAAGCTCGACGCCGTCATCAGCCTGCCCGGCGGCGTGTTCAAGCCCTACGCGGGCGTCAGCACAGCGATTTTGCTGTTCACCAAAACCATGAGCGGCGGCACCGACCACGTGTGGTTCTATGACATGCAAGCCGACGGCTGGAGCCTGGACGACAAACGCCAACCGCTGCTGGATACAAGCCTTTTGGGCCTCCAGCCCTTGGTGGGCCTGCGCAACCAGCTATCAGAAGCAGAGCATGCCAAGAACAATTTGCCCGACGTGCTGCAGCGCTGGGGCCAGCGCAGCAGCAGCGAACGCGAGCGCCCCCGCACCGCGCAAAGCTTTTGCGTGCCCAAAGAGGACATTGAAGCCAACGGCTACGACCTGAGCATCAACCGCTACAAGGAAGTGGTGCACGAGGCCGTGCAGCACCGGGCGCCGGGGGAGATATTGGCGGAGTTGCGGGAGTTGGAGGCGGAGATTGCGCGGGGGATGGAAAGGCTTGAGGAGTTGTTGGGATGAGCAAGCAGCCCATGGTCGCCTTGCGCGATGTTGTGAAGCCCGTCGCAACCTGGAATCCACTTCGCGCTGACCTTGACGACGCATTCAACTACATAGATTTGAGTGCAGTCGATCAAGAAACGAAGCAAATCGTTGCCGCACGGGAACTGCCCTGCGCTGAAGCGCCCAGCCGTGCGCGCCAATTGGTGGTCACAGGCGACGTACTCATTTCAACCGTGCGCCCCAACTTGAACGGCGTTGCACAAATAACAGCCGAATTTGACGGAGCCACAGCTTCTACCGGGTTTTGCGTTCTGCGCTCAGATACAGCCAAGCTCAATGCCAGCTATCTTTTTCAATGGGTCAAATCTGGGAATTTTGTTGACGACATGGTTCGCAAGGCCACTGGCGCCAGCTATCCGGCTGTGTCGGATCGGATCGTTGGCGACTCGTTGATTCCACTGCCGCCACTGCCAGAACAACGCCGCATCGCCGCCATCCTCGACCAAGCCGAAACCCTCCGAACCCAACGCCGTGCCGCCCTGGCCCAACTCGACAGCCTCACCCAGTCCATTTTTCTCGATATGTTTGGGGATCCCGAGCGCTGTGAATGGCCTATGGCACTGCTGGGAGATATCGTCGATGAAGAGAACGGCTCAATCCGTACGGGGCCATTTGGCAGCCAGCTACTTCATAGCGAATTTGTGGACGAAGGCATTGCTGTTTTGGGAATTGACAATGCTGTTGCAAATGAATTTCGTTGGGGAGAACGCCGCTATGTGACCCCTGCGAAATACCAGCAACTCAAACGGTACACCGTCAGGCCAGGGGATGTGCTCATCACAATCATGGGCACTTGTGGGC
>JAGOCN010000263.1 GCA_017998735.1 Giesbergeria sp. | reverse complement strand
ACGAGTGGGGGAAGAACTGATGCGCCTGTTTAATGCGCTTCCTTGCGACTTGCCGACACCGTTCTTTTTTGCCCACCGCGCAGCCGGTTGTGCTGCTTTTTCTCTGCGGCAGGGACAGGCTGGGAAAACACGGCACGGCCCAGGGCGCGCTGCCAATTTTGCCCCTTCCCCCACTGGGGGAAGGCGGGGATGGGGGCCAGCGGCGCTGGCATGGGCGCCAGGCCATGCTGCCAGCACAGCGCCCATCCTCGTCCGGCAGCACCCCTGACCCCATGCAACGCCGCCTGTTTCTCACTGTTGCTGCCACGGCTGCCGCCAGCCAGCTTGCCGGCTGCGATGCACCAACCGCCGCGCTGCCCGGCGGCTTCACCGGCGTGGACCTGGCACGCGGCCACCAGCTGCGCGACCTGCTGCGCAAATCCGGCAACCTGCCCGCCCCCGCAGTGCAGCGCCGCACGCGGGTGCTCATTGCCGGCGGCGGCGTGGCCGGACTGGCGGCAGCGCGGTCGCTGCGGCTGGCGGGAATCAACGGCTTTGCGCTGCTGGAGCTGGAAGACAGCGCCGGCGGCAACAGCCGCGCCGGCAGCGTGGGCGGCATGGCCTGCCCGCTGGGCGCGCACTACCTGCCATTGCCAGGGGACGACGCACGGGAAGTGCAGGACCTGCTGGAAGAACTTGGCCTGCGCCAGCGCGTGGCAGGGCGCTGGCAGTACGGCGGTGACGGCGGGCGCCACCTGTGCCACAGCCCGCAGGAGCGCCTGTACTGGAAGGGCGAATGGCACCCCGGCCTGCTGCCGGTGCACGGCGTGGGCGCGGCGACATTGGCGCAGTACCGGCGCTTTGCCGCGCTGGTCGATGCACTGCGGCAGCAGACGCGCTTCGCCATGCCGACCTTCACGCAATGGAGGCCAAACCAGCCCCTGGCGCCCGCCCAGCTTGCGCTGGACGCTATCACTTTTGACACCTGGCTGGCGCAGCAGGGCTTGAACGACCCACACCTGCGCTGGTACCTGGACTACTGCTGCCGCGACGACTACGGCGCCGGCAGCGCGCGCGTGTCGGCCTGGGCGGGAGTCCATTACTTTGCCAGCCGGCACGGCTTCACGGCGCCGGGCAGCGCAGACGGGGCGGAAGACAGCGGCGCCAGCGAACCCGAGGGCGTGCTGACCTGGCCCGAGGGCAATGGCTGGCTGTCGCAGCAACTGGCCGCACCGCTGCAGGCCGCCGGGCAACTGCACACCGGCTGCAGCGTGCTGCGCATCCGCGAAGGGCGCCACGGCATCGAAGTCGATGCGCTGCACCATGCCAGCGGCCGCATTGAACGCTGGCAGGCCGAGCGCTGCATCGTTGCGCTGCCGGTGTTTGTGGCGGCGCGCGTGCTGCAGAACCCGCCCGGCTTTGTGACCGCCGCCGCCGAGCGCCTGCAATGGGCGCCGTGGCTGGTGGCCAACATCCACCTGGACGGCCCTTTGCTGGACCGCCCCGGCGCGGCGCCGTCGTGGGACAACGTGCTGTACCAGGACGCCAACCCCGGCGGCCTGGGCTATGTGGACGCCGGCCACCAGCGCCTGAGCCCCCTGCCCGCGCCAACGGTGCTGAGCTACTACCAGGCGCTGGGCGATGTGCCGGACGGCCGCACGCAACTGCAGCAGCAGCCGTGGACGCACTGGCGCAATGCCATCCTGGCCACGCTGTCCGGCCCGCACCCCGATGTTCACCAGCGCGCCACGCGGATGGAACTCACACGCTACGGCCACGCCATGGCCATTCCGGTGCCGGGCATGCAGCGGTTTTTAAGCAAAATCGGCCTGCAGCGCAGGCAGAACAAGCGCGGGCAGCTATCAAATGGTGAGCATGCACGGGCTTTGCCGACCCCCTCCACGGCCCGGCTGGCGTTTGCGCACAGCGACTGGTCGGGTTATTCGGTGTTCGAGGAAGCCTTCACGCGCGGGCACGGGGCGGGGCTGCATGCGGCGGCAGGCTGAGTTCGGCGCAAACGCGGTTTGAAACAGGTGGGTGGAACGGTCTTTCTTTTTTCAGACCTTCACACCTTTGCAGCCCAAGATCTGGAACAAGCCGCGAAAGCGGGGTGCCCACTGGTGGCCACAAGCACCCGCTGCCCGGCTTTGCGCCACGCCTGCAGGCTTCAGCTGCCTTCCATCTTCCACACGCGCTTGATCTGCGCGTCGCGCCCGCAGCTGAAGCGGTAGTAGCTGTAGCGCACCGAGTTCTTCTTGTAGTAATCCTGGTGGTAGTCCTCGGCCACGTAGAACGGGTCAGCTTTTTTCACCTCGGTGTAGATGTTCTTGAAGCGACCCGATTCCTTCAGCTTGGCCAGGCTGGCTTCGGCCACCTGGCGCTCGGCGTCCGTGCCCCAGTAGATGCCCGAGCGGTACTGGTCGCCCACATCGCAGAACTGGCGGTCTTTCTCGGTCGGGTCGATGGTGCGCCAGAAAAACTCCACCAGCTGGGCGTAGCTGACCTTGGCGGGGTCGTAGGTCACGCGCACCGCCTCGGTGTGGCCGGTGTGGCCGGCGCTGACGGCCTCGTAGGTGGGGTTGGCCGTCTTGCCGCCGGTGTAGCCCGATTCGGCCGCCACGACGCCGGGCAGCTTTTCAAAATCGGACTCAGTGCACCAGAAGCAGCCGCCGGCAAAGACCGCCGTGGCGGTGGCTGCCTGGGCGGCCGCTGTGAGAGCGGTCAGGCCCAGGGCAAAGACAAATTTTTTCATGGAGAGCTGGGTGTTTTGGAGTGGGGTCAAGGGGTTCGTTTGCTCAGGGGTTCAGGTTTTCAGGTGCGCAGGGCGGGCAAAGCTTCGCCCTTGGGCACAAAGGCCAGCGCCACGCCGTTGTTGCAGTAGCGCTTGCCGGTGGGCTGGGGGCCGTCATTGAAGATGTGGCCCTGGTGGCCGCCGCAGCGCACGCAGTGGTATTCGGTGCGCGGCAGGATCATCTTGAAATCGGTCTTGGTGGCCACGGCAGCTGCCAAAGGCTGCCAGAAGCTGGGCCAGCCGGTGCGGCTGTCGTATTTGTGCGCGGCATCGAACAACGGCTGGTTGCAGGCCGCGCAGACAAAGGTGCCGGCGCGCTTTTCATTGTCCAGCGGGCTGCTGCCGGCGCGCTCGGTGCCTTCTTCAAACAGCACACCGTAGGCGGCGGGCGAGACGATTTCGCGCCACTGCGCCGCGGTTTTCTTGAGCGGAAAAGGCGCTGATGCGGCACTGGCCGCGCCTGCGCCGGAGCCGGCGGCCAGCAGGCCACCAAGGTACTTGAGCAAGGTTCTTTTTTGCATGGCCTTTGGTCCTTTGAAATGTTTTGGGGGTGAACAGGTTGTGTGCAATACACCATACAGAGCGATGGGCGGGGTTGCTGGCGGCATGCTGGAAAACCCGGTGTGCTTCATGCCCATGGGTGCCGGCGGGTCTGCACCTGGGTAGGGGTACGCAGCAAGGGGCGCAGCGGTTTTTTGGGCGGGCTGGAAACCCTGCCAGTGGTGTGCTTGTGCCAGCGCTGTCGGCCCCCATCCCGGCCTTCCCCCAGCGGGGAAGGAGGAAAACCAGCGGTCTGGGCAGTGCAAAAACGCTCTAGCATCCGGGCACTGGCGTTGGCATGCACAGGGGTTTGGCGCCCTGCCGTTTCTGCCGGCGCCGCACCTGTTGTCCCTGACCAACCCAAGGTTTGCCCATGTCCTGCTGCGCCCACATCCCTTCACTTTCTTTGCTCCGCCTGCCGGCAGCGCCGCACCTGCTGGCCACGGTCTGCGCTGCTGCCACGCTGGCGCTGGGCGGCACGGCAGCACAGGCACAAATGCAGACACCAGCGCAGCAACCCGGCGCCTCGCGCATCGACCGCGTCACGCTTTACCAGGGCAGCGCCACGGTGGAGCGCACGCTGGCGCTGG
>JAGOCN010000262.1 GCA_017998735.1 Giesbergeria sp. | reverse complement strand
CTGCAGACCTTTCACCCCGAGCACGCGGTGTACGCAGCGCTGCGCCAGCACGACTACCCGCTGTTTGCACAGCAGCAGCTGCAGGAGCGGCGCGAGGTCGGAATGCCGCCGTTTGCCTTCCAGGCGCTGGTGCGGGCCGATGCGCGCACGCAGGAAGCAGCGCAAAGCTTTTTGCAGGCCGCCAGCACTGCCGCACAGGCGCACCAGCTGGCCGGGCTGGAGCAGATGGCCCTGTACCCGCCGGTGCCGCTGGCCGTGCAGCGCGTGGCCAATGTGGAGCGTGCGCAGATGCTGCTCGAATCGCCGTCCCGCCCCGCCCTGCAGCGTTTTCTGGCCGCCTGGCAGCCGCTGTTGCACGCCACCCGCGCCCAGCCCGAGCACAAGGGCCTGGTGCGCTGGCTGGTCGATGTGGACCCGCTGTCGATTTGATGGAGGGCGGTTTTTGCGGACCGGCGGCGCAACAGGCCATGCGCCTTTCACCAGCGCCGCTGGCCCTCACCCCCACCCTTTCCCAAAGGCAGAGGGAGAAAAACCGGCTTGCATTTCTTCTCCAAACCGTGTTTTGCTTTTGCTATTAAAAAATGAGCTGCTGGCGCAGGCTGCACCTGCGCTGGAGCCCCTTTTTTCTTGAAAATTCAAGCCAGCCAGCCAGCAGGTAGGCAGCCAGCAGGCAGGCAGGCAGGCAGGTTTTTTGCTCAATGCGCCGCGCTGGCAATGCTGCCGGGCGGGTCCACCTGCACCGTCGTGTGCGCAATCGCATGGCGCTCGCGCAGGCACTGTGCGACCTGCGCGGGCAGCGCCAGCGGGTCGGCACCCGAAGCCGGCGTCACATGGATGGTGGCGACGGTGCGCTCGTCGGTCAGCGTCCAGGCATGGAAATGCCCGACCTCGGCAACACCGGGCAGCGAGAGGACATCGCGCTCGGCGGCCTGGGTGTCCAGGCCGCGCGGCACCGCCTGCAGCAGCACCAGCACCGAATCGGACAGCAGGCTCCAGGCCGAGCGCACCACCAGCACGCTGACCAGCACCGACAGGAGCGGGTCCAGCAGCGTCCAGCCGGTCAGCAAGATGCCGATGGCCGCTGCGATGGCGCCCACCGAACCGAGCAGGTCGCCCACCACATGCAGCAAGGCGCCCTTGAGGTTGCCGTCGCCCCGGTTGCCGCGCCACAGCACATAGGCGCCGACCAGGTTCACCACCAACCCGATGCCGGCCACGGCCAGCATGGGGCCGGCCAGCACTTCGGACGGGGCGCGCAGCCGCCCGATGGCCTCCCACGCAATCCACACCACCAGCAGCAGCAGCGACGCGCCATTGGCCATGGCGGCCAGCACGCGCACGCGGTGAAAGCCGTAGGTGCGCGCCATGTCCGGCGCCCTGCGCGCCACGCGGTAGGCAATCAGCGCCAGCAGCAAGGCGGCCGCGTCGGACACCATGTGCCCGGCATCGGCAATCAGCGCCAGCGAGCCCGAGAACCACCCGCCCACCGCCTGCACGCCGGCATAGCCGACGGTCATCAGAAAGACCAGCCGGATGCGCCTTTCGTTGTCCGAAGTGACGGCGGCGGTGTGGCTGTGCGCCCCTTTGCCGTGGTCATGGTCATGCCCGTGTTCGTGTTCGTGTTCGTGCTTGTGTTCCGTGCTGTCGCTCATGGAGAAATCCTTTGCGCAATGCTGCGGTGCGCAGCCGTTTACCGCCGGGCTTTGGCCACTTCATCGGCCACCAGCGCCGCCAGTGGCTCCATGCCAAAACTGGGCAGGGGCCGCCCATTGAC
Organism: Giesbergeria sp.; assembly: GCA_017998735.1. Lineage (GTDB taxonomy): Bacteria > Pseudomonadota > Gammaproteobacteria > Burkholderiales > Burkholderiaceae_C > Simplicispira. The sequence continues at coordinate 2,131 of JAGOCN010000262.1, read as the reverse complement.
AAAGAACGTGGGCGTCTTGCCGACGCCCAGGGCGGTCAGGTCTTCGACGTCCTGGCGCAGCACGGCAGCAATGGCTGGAGATGCCGCGTCCGCCAGGCCTTTTTGCAGGTCCAGCCCGCCCCGCTCTGCGGCCTGGTAGGCCAGGTCGATGTTCGGGTGGCCATGGTCGGCCCACAGCGGCTGGGCGGCCAGCACGCTCTCCAGCACCTGCCAGTACCGGTTCTGGGCCTTGGAGGCTTCCAGCAGCTGGATGACCTGGTCCGAGCCCTGGTGAAACGGCGCGTAGCGCAGCACCAGACGCACCTCTTGCGGGTACTGCGCCATCAGCTGCTTGACGAGCGGGTAGAAGGCGCGGCAGGTCTCGCAGGCCGGGTCAAAGAACTCGACGATGGTCACCGGGGCATTTTGCGGACCGAGCACCGGCGAATGCATGCGCACCAGGCGGTCGGACTGCTGGGCGGTTTTTTGTTCCTGCACGGCTTGGGCATTGCGCTGGTAGGCCTGCATGCCAAAGAAGAAGGCACCGACGACAGCGGCCAGTACAGCAAGGACGGCGATTTTTTTGGGGTTCATGGGCGGGTTTTTCTCAGGTAGGCCATCAAGAGCAGGGAGATGGCGGCAAAGGCTGCCAGCGACAGCCAGGGGATCTGGATTCCATTGAAGATTTCCAGCTTCTGGTCGGCGCAGGACACGCCCGGCCCGCAGGGAATCCAGGCCTTGGGCACAAGCCCCGCCACCAGCAGCGTGTGGTAGGCCGCAAGGCCGGTGCCCGCCCATGCCAGAGGCAGCGCATAAACCGCGCCGCGCCGGTCTGCCGCGTAGCAGGCCATGCCCAGCACGGCAACCAGCGGGAACATGGCAATGCGCTGGTACCAGCACAGCACACAGGGCGCCATGCCCATCACCTCACCCAGAAACAGCGCTGCCGCCGTGGCGGCCAGGGCCAGCAGCCAGGCCATCAGAAGCAACGGCCAGAAAGAAAAGGGACGGGAAGGAAGGCTCAAGGCAAGGAAGACCAGGTTGTGGATTGGAAATGGAAAGAACAACGGAATTTGTCTATACCCAGCCAGTACACCGACCGGCAGGCACGCCGTGGAAGGCAGCACAAGCCCATTTTTCAAAGGCTCATGGCGCTCTGGAAAACTTTGCATTCTCCCTGCGCTGGCGCCGCTGGCCCACAAAGCCGGCCCACAGCAGCCAGGCAATCGCCCACGCACTGCCAAAGGCCCAGCCGGCCAGCACGTCGGTGGCCCAGTGCACGCCCAGCGCCACCCGGCTAATGCCGACCAGCAGGGTCATCGCGGCAGCCGCGCCCAGGATGTAGAGGCGCTCGACCCACCGCGTTCGGGTGTTGGCCACCAGGGCGCCCAGGGTCAGGAAAACGACCGCCGACATGGTGGCGTGGCCGCTGGGAAAACTCAGGGTGGTGGTGACCAGTTCGGCGTAGGCGGTGTCGGGGCGTGCGCGGCCAAATGCCAGCTTGAACGCCCTGACGCAGAGCGCCCCTGAAAGAGTGGAAACCGCCACCAGCAGCGCGCTGGTGCGCAGGGAAACCAGCGCCAGATAGCCCACCGTGGTGGCGGTGAACAGGGTCAGCACCACCGTGCTGCCCAGGCCGCTGAAGTCGCGCATGGCTTCAAACCACTGCGGGTGCGCCGCCTGCAGCGCCTGCGCTTCGTTCAGCAGCAGCACATCAAACGCCCGCGTGTCGCCCTCGACCACCTCGCCGGCCAGCAGCACAAACGCCAGGGTCGCGACCACCGCCACCAGTGCCCAGCCAAGGACGCGCAACAGCAGGAATTGCTGCTGGCGGTTGCCCGCCATCGACCGAAAACCCTCGGTGGTGGCAAGCACCGGCTTTTTCAAAAAAGCGCGCAGGGGTTGAACGAAGCGCTTCATCTGCCCAGCTCCCCGGTGCCGGGCAGGGTTTTGGTGTTCAGACGGCAGTTCATCAAAATTCCCGAGAAACCCCGGCCTTCAGGCCGGGGAGGCAGAGGGCGACACCGAAGCTGTCGGGCTGTTGTGTTTGCATCTTGAAATATCCTGTCAACAGGTGTATGGTGTGGGGCATGAAACGAACCAATATCTACCTGACCGAGCCGTCAGTGCAAAAGCTCCAGGCACTGGCAGA
>JAGOCN010000261.1 GCA_017998735.1 Giesbergeria sp. | reverse complement strand
CAGCAGAAGGCGTCATCACGTCGTAGGAGACGCGTTCGACCTTCATTTCCGGGCGGGTAAAGCAGGCGAAAGGGCCTGTAACTTCAAGGCAAAAACTGGGCATGGCCGTCCTTAGTTGAAGAAGCCGCTGGGGTTGTAAACATCGTCCTCTGGCTTGAATCCAAGCATGGAGTCATACAGGTTTTCCGCATCCACCTGGACATAAAGCCCAGGCATAGGCAACGTCAAACTGCCTTGCTCCAGCATCTTTTCTGCCACCCTTTTCTGAATGCTGACGGTGTGGCGCTGCAGTTTGCGCATCAGCCAGCGCTTCGGGCCTTCTGACGCAAGTTTTCCCAGCAGCTTTTCTACCTCATCGCGTTTTTCTGCATACCGCACTACCACCGTGGCCTGGTCTTTGTCGTCAATCAAATGAAAGGCTTCAGCGGCAGAGCGAAACTGCGTGGCCAGCGTGCCTGGCTCCACCTTGAGCTTGGCCACGATGCCGTGGCTGTCCAGGTCCAGCGAGTGGTAGAACTCTTTGAAGTAAGGCTCAAACAAAGCCCGTGCCAACGGGTCGTGCGCCTGCCCGTGCAAGGTGGAAATGCAGGCGTCGGCGCCTTTGCGCAAATCCCCCAGCGGTGGCCGCTCAGGCGGCACAAACACCACCACGCGGCCCTTGCCTTCCAGGCGTCCTTCGCGGTTGCAGCGGCCTGCGGCCTGCGCAATGGAGTCGAGCCCGGCCAGGGCGCGGTAGACCACGGGAAAGTCAATGTCCACGCCTGCTTCCACCAGCTGCGTACTGACCACGCGCAGTGGGCGGTTATCGCGCCCTTCGCGCTTGTCTTTCAGCCGTTGTTTGATTTGCTCAATGACATCCTTGCGGTGCGCGCCGCACATCAGGGCAGACAGGTGCAGCGTGCCTTCGGGCATCAGACGCTGCAGCTCGCGTGCGGTCTTGCGCGTGTTGACAATGGCCAGCACGCAGTCTTCGGTGCTGAGTTGCGCGGCGATGTCAGCCCACGCGGTGGGGGTGTTCCAGTCGGGCGGCAGTTCGACATGGACGCGTTTCAACGCATCGAACAGGGCATCGGGGTCGTCGATGATGTCGCGCACGTTTTCCAGCCCGCGCAGGTTTTTGCTGGGGTCGAAATACGCGGTGCTGCTCAACGCCGGCTGGGTGGCGGTGCACAGCACCACCGTGACGCCGTAGTGCTTTACCAGCAAATTGAGCACGTCCAGGATGGGCTGCAAAAAAGCAGGTGGCAGTTGCTGCGCTTCGTCCAGCACCACGATGCTGCCCACCAGGTTGTGCAGCTTGCGGCAGCGAGAGGTTTTGGCGGCAAACAGCGACTCAAACAACTGCACGTTGGTGGTGACCACCAGCGGTGCGTCCCAGTTTTCGCAGGCCAGTCGGCTGCGCATGGTTTCGTCCTGGGCTGCGGCGTCGGCTTGGCTGTGGTGTTCGATCAGCACCTCGTCGCCCAGTGCCTGAAACACGCTGCGAAACACGTCCGCCGTCTGCTCGATGATGCTGGTGTAGGGGATAGCGTAAATGATGCGGCGCTTGCCGTGCTTTTGGGCGTGCTCCAGCGCAAACGCCAGACTGGAGAGGGTTTTGCCGCCGCCCGTGGGCACGGTGAGCGAGAAAAATCCTGCAGGCAACGCGGCCTTGGCGCGGCAATGGCGCAGCACATCGGCGCGCACGGTGTTGACCGGCGTGTCCGCCATTGGCAGCGCGGCCATGTGGTTGTCAAACGCCATGCGCATCTGTGCCAGCGTCGGGAAGCCTTCGCGGCGGGCAGGTTTGCCGGCATCAAAGTGTGCTTCGGTGTCCAGAAAGTCGGCATCCACCAGGCACGAAAACAGCATTCGCACCCACAGGGCAAAGCCTTCAGAACCGCCAGGAATGCGGGCCACCAGGTCGCCATGTGCCAAAAGTTTTGCCGGGGGATGGGCGTCCAGCGCTTCCTTCAATTCCCGTTTTGAATCGTCAGTTTGCAAGCGCCATTCCAGCTCGGAAGTCCAGTCGTCCAGCCCTGCATGGTGGCCTGCAATGAGGTATGCAAGGATGTGGCCGTAGGGGCGGCCAGGCTGGTTCAATTGCTGCATGGCCCAAAGCGCCCCGGCAGCGGAATGGGTTTTTTCGCGCCCGCCCACCTTGCCTTCAATGTGCGCATCGGGGCTGCCCGATTGCTGCAGATAGCGTTGAAAACCTGGCCGGTATTTGCCCAGGTCGTGCCACAGGCCTGCCAGATAGGCCCAGCGCAGCTTGGGCTCGGCTGCGTCAAAGGGCGCGGAAAACCCGGCTGCCAACGCGGCAACCTTGTTCAAGTGTTCGGCCAGCAAATGGCCGCCTGAGTGTGCTAAGGGTTCTGGCATTGCAAGTCTTCTTACAAGGTTGGCTTTTATTTACACACAGCTTACCTGTTCGCAATGCTGACTTGCCAAATTCAAATGAATGCTGAGAACTTCTGCAATGGATACACCGCACCCCAGCACTTTTTGCTGTCCAGGCAAACATGCACAGCTTTTGTCAAGCATCCTTTCGATGTGCGCTGCGCTGAAGACTCAGCACCCAGGTATTTGGAGCATGTTTGCCCTGACAGCCTGCAGTCCTTGTGCAAAATGCGTTTGATTTTGCTATTGAAAAAGTAGCTGCCAGCGCATGCTGCGTCTGCGCTGGAGGCACTTTTTGCCAAAAACCAAGGCCTCAAGCGCAAAGCGGCGCAGACCCGGTGTTCAGCCGTCCGGACAGCCTGAAACCGGCTCAGGCGCGGCCTATCAAATCCAGCAGTTCCAGCACGCGCTCGGGCGGGCGGCACAGCAGGGCGCCGTGCGGCGTGGACACGATGGGGCGGTTGAGCAGTTCGGGGTGCGCCACCACGGCGTCGAGCAACTGAGCGTCGGTGCAGGCGGGGTGGGCCAGGCCCAGCGTTTCAAAAGCCGCTTCCTTGCTGCGCAGCAGGTCGCGCAATGGCAGGCCGGTGGCGGCGGCCAAAACCTGCAGTTGTGCGCGATTTAGCGGGGTCTGGAGGTACTCGACCACCTGCGGCTCAATGCCTTTTTCCTGCAGCAATGCCAGCGTGGCGCGTGAATTGCTGCAATGCGGGTTGTGGTAAATGGTCACTGAAACGGGGGCAATTTTGTCTTTGGCGTCCATGGCGGGCACTCCTTGTCGGGCAGGTCAATAAAAGGGTTGGGGTTGCATTGTCCCAACCCCAGCGCTTTTGATTGCCAGAGCGCCCTGCCCTGCGCTACAGCAAAAAACTCAGGCCACCAGCGAACGGGTTTCGGCCACTGCCTTGACCACGGCCAGTTCGGGGGCGCTGGCTTGCACCGGCACCACCGTGCTGGCAGCGCGCACCGGCAGCGGCGCGGCGCGCAGCGTGCGGCTGAGCAGCAGCACCGGCAGCAGCCCGACGGCCACCAGCGCCAGCGATGGCAGCGCCGCTTCGCCCAGGCGCTCGTCGCGCGCCAGCTGGTAGGCGACCACGGCCAGGGTGTCGCTGTTGAAAGGGCGCAGCACCATGGTGGCGGGCAGCTCTTTCATCACATCGACAAACACCAGCAGGGCAGCGGCGGCGGTGGAGCGCTTGAGCAGCGGCCAGTGCACCTGCGCCATCAGCCGGCCGCTGCCCGCGCCCAGCATCCGGGCCGAGTCGTCCAGGCTGGCGGGCACGCGGGCATAGCCGCTTTGCACCGACTGCAGCGCCACCGCGCAAAAGCGCACCAGGTAGGCCCAGACAATGCCCACTGCCGTGGTGGTCACCAGCGCGCCCACGCCCCAGTGCGGCGCGGCGTTCTGCAGCCAGCCCACGGGCAGCAGCAGCCCGACCACAATCACCGCGCCCGGCACCGCATAGCCCACGCTGGCCACCTGCACCACGCCGCGCGTCAGCATGTCGGGCCGCCGGCGCACCGCAAAGGCCAGCGCCAGGGC
>JAGOCN010000260.1 GCA_017998735.1 Giesbergeria sp. | reverse complement strand
GTGCATGCCCTGCTCGCGCAGCTTGGTTTCGTACATCTGCGCCAGGCCCATCTGGCCGACGGCGGCGGCGGCCTGCAGTTCGTGGATTTCACGCGGGCGCACCTTCCAGCCCAGGCGCTTCATGCCCTCGGCCACGGCGCCGCTGGAAACCATGATGACTTCCCGGTGTTCTGCGCCCGCGCCGCGCACCAGTGCCGCCAGCTGCCGGCTCCATTCGCCAATGGCCACCTCGTCCAGGCCCCGGCCTTCGTTGGTCACCAGGCTGGAGCCCACCTTCACCACTATGCGCCGCGCGCTGCGCAGCACTTCCGAAACGTTGTTGTTTTGGGTCATTTTGGCCTGTAGCGCACACCAGGCGTGCGCTAGCAGCTATTAATTTGATAGTAAACTGGCACAGCGCGGTGCTGTGCCTGCCCTTTCACTCCGCCGCATCCCCACTGAAGCGCGGATCGAGTTCGGGCTCAGGCGCCTGCTCGGCCAGATGCTGTGCATGCACATGGCGGTAGATGGCATGGATCAGCGGTTCGCACCCTTCGCGCGTCAGCGCCGAAATTTCAAACACCGGCCCCTTCCACTTGAAGCGCTTGACGAAGTCAGCCACCCGCTGCGCCCGCTCTTCCAGCGGCACCATGTCGAGCTTGTTCAGCACCAGCCAGCGCGGCTTGTCGTGCAGTGCCTTGTCGTATTTCTTCAATTCGTTCACGATGGCCTTGCCCTGGGCCACCGGGTCCACACCGTCGTCAAACGGCGCCATGTCCACCACATGCAGCAAGAGCCGCGTGCGCTGCAGGTGGCGCAGGAACTGGTGCCCCAGGCCGGCGCCTTCGGAGGCGCCTTCAATCAGGCCAGGGATGTCGGCAATGACAAAGCTTTGCTCGGGTGCCACCCGCACCACGCCCAGGTTGGGGTGCAGCGTCGTGAAGGGGTAGTCGGCAATCTTGGGGCGGGCGTTGGAGACCGCGGCAATGAAGGTGGACTTGCCGGCATTGGGCATGCCCAGCAGGCCCACGTCGGCCAGCACCTTGAGTTCGAGCTTGAGGTTTTTCTTCTCGCCAGGCCAGCCGGGTGTCTTTTGGCGCGGAGCGCGGTTGATGGCACTTTTGAAGCGCATGTTGCCAAAACCGCCATCGCCCCCTTTGGCAATGGTGATGACCTCGCCCGGCTCCAGCAGCTCGTACAGCACTTCGCCGGTTTCGGCATCGGTGACGATGGTGCCCACGGGCAGCTTCAAAGTGATGTCGCTGCCGGCCGCGCCGAACATGTCAGAGCCCATGCCGTGCTCGCCGCGTTTGGCTTCGTGGCGGCGCGAGTAGCGGAAGTCGACCAGCGTGTTGAGGCTCGGGTCGGCCACGGCAAACACATGGCCGCCGCGCCCGCCGTCACCGCCGTTCGGTCCGCCGAATTCCTTGTATTTTTCGTGCCGGAACGACACGCAGCCATTGCCTCCGTCCCCGGCGGCAATGTCGATGTAGGCTTCGTCAACGAATTTCATGAGGTGTCCAGTTTACAAAACAGCAGCCAGGGGCTGCGCATTTGCCACAAAAAGCAAAGCCCCGTCAATGCGGGGCCTGGCGTGCAGAGCGTTGCAGCGCGCAGCCTGCCAAAAACAAAGCCCCGACCAGGCGGGGCTTAGCATGCAGACAAAGCGCGTGCGCTTCAGGCTGCTGCAGACGTCACGTTGACCATGTGCTTGGACAACGCGCCCTTGTGGGAAAACGACACGTGGCCGTCGACCAGGGCAAACAGCGTGTGGTCCTTGCCCAGACCGACGTTGACGCCGGGGTGGAACTTGGTGCCGCGCTGGCGCACGATGATCGAGCCGGCAGTGATGAGTTCACCACCGAATGCCTTCACACCGAGCATTTTGGGCTTGGAATCGCGCCCGTTTCGCGTAGAGCCGCCGCCTTTTTTCTGTGCCATGACTGAAGCTCCTTGCTTTAACCAGCGATGTCACCGATTTGCAGTTCGGTGAACTGCTGGCGGTGGCCCTGGCGTTTCTGATAGTGCTTGCGACGGCGCATCTTGAAGATGTGCACCTTGTCGTGCTTGCCGTGTGCCACAACAGTGGCTTTCACGGTTGCGCCGGACACCAGGGGCGTACCCACCTTCAGTTCGGCGCCGTTTCCGACGGCCAGAACCTGGTCGATGACGATTTCCTGGCCTACGTCCGCAGCAATCTGTTCTACTTTAATTTTTTCGCCGGAAGCAACGCGATACTGCTTGCCGCCGGTTTTTATGACCGCGTACATGTTGACCTTTTGACTCTGTGTGCCCTTGCGGGCACTTTGATGAGTTTCCGCAGACGAATTTCCGCAGAGCCCAAGATTCTACCACCACAAGCCAAACAAGGCTTGGCTTCAACCTGGGCAGCCTTCAGCAGGGCGCTGCCGGTGGCATCCCTATAATTCAGCCCACTGTTTTTGACCTCTACCTTGACTGCCCTCGCCCCCCCCGCCCCTTCAGCTTCTGCCTCCCTTTCCGTCATTGCACCCGACATGCTGGAAGTGGACCGGACCATCGTCCAGCGCCTGGAATCGGGCGTGCCACTGGTGGCGCAAATTTCCCAATACATCATTGCCGCCGGCGGCAAGCGCCTGCGCCCCGCCCTGCTGCTGCTGGTGTGCGGAGCACTGGGGTACCGCGACAGCCAGCGCTTCAAGATGGCAGCCGTGGTCGAATTCATTCATACCGCCACCTTGCTGCACGACGATGTGGTGGACGACTCCACGCTGCGGCGCGGCATGGCCACGGCAAACGAGGCCTTTGGCAACCCGGCCAGCGTGCTGGTGGGCGATTTTTTGTATTCGCGCGCTTTCCAGATGATGGTGGAAACCGGTGAAATGCGGGTCATGCAGATTCTGGCGGATGCCACCAACGTCATTGCCGAAGGCGAAGTGCTGCAGCTGATCAACATGCACGACGCTTCGCTGGACGAAGAGGGTTACCTGCGCGTGATCCGCTCCAAAACCGCCAAGCTGTTTGAAGCCAGTGCCCGCCTGGGTGCGGTGCTGGCGGGCGCGCCGCAAGCGGTGGAAGCGGCCTGCGCCACTTATGGCCAGGCGCTGGGCACGGCGTTCCAGATCATTGACGATGTGCTGGACTACGACGGTGCTGCAGCAGAAATGGGCAAGAACCTGGGAGACGACCTGCGCGAAGGAAAGGCCACTCTGCCGCTGATTGCAGCCATGCAGCGCGGCAGCGCCGCCGACTGCCTGCTGGTGCGCAGCGCCATTGAAAACGGCTCCACCGAACAGCTGGCGCGCATCATCGACATCGTGCGCGACACCGGCGCCCTGCATGTGGCCCGCGATGCCGCAGCTGCCGAAGCGCAGCGTGCCCTCGACGCAATTGCCTTGCTTCCCGACAATGCACACAAGCAGTGCATGCTGCAGCTGGCCACCCAGCTGCTGGAGCGGCGCATCTGAGCCTTTTTGCAGCTGCACAGCATTTGCTGCACCTCAAATTCTCTGGAAAACCCAGCATGGCCCGGGCAAACGCCGGGCTTGAAGCGTCAAAACCGCAGGACTTTTCTTTTTTCACGCCATCCGTGCCGTGAATTTTCATGTCGTGCACTCTGGTGCAGGGTCAAACTCTGTTCCGGGAGCTTTTGCAGGTGTATTTTCTTACCCGCATGCACTTCAGCCAGGCGCCATGCTGCTGCAATGGCTGGTGTTGGCAGCCAGGCAGCCTCCATTGTCTGGATTGGCCCGGGCCTGAATTTTTACCACATTGCACAGCCGCGTCCGCATTTCTTCAGTACTTGCAGCTACCTAATTGTTCTTGTTTTTGCATTTGCCTGGCTTGCTGGAAAACCATGCTGTGGCGCCATCCAATACCCTGAAATAGGGAGCAGGGTTGCACGGTGGATTTACAAAATGGCTTCTTTCTGCAATGATAAGACGAGTTTTTTACGATCGCATACATTTAGGTTTCCATGG
>JAGOCN010000018.1 GCA_017998735.1 Giesbergeria sp. | reverse complement strand
GTCTGGTGCTTGGCGCGGGCTTCCAGCCATTTGCCCAGCAGCACCAGCGTGATCACCACGGCAGACGCTTCAAAGTACAGGTGCGGCACGGTGCCCGGCGCGGCCGTCAGCCACAGCCACATCGACAAGCCCCAGCCGGCGCTGGTGCCAATGGCCACCAGCAGGTCCATGTTGCCGGTCAGCGCCCTGGCCGCTGCCCAGCCGGCCTTGTAAAAGCGCGCCCCCAGAATGAACTGCACCGGCGTGGCCAGCAAAAACTGCGCCCAGGCCGGCAGCATCCAGTGCTGGCCCAACAGGTCGCCAAACATCGGCAACACCAGCGGCGCCGACAGCGCCAAACCGATCGCCACCGGCATGAAACCGGCCCAGGGCGAGGTGTCTTCTTCGCGCGCTGCGCTGGCTTCGGCGGTCAAGGGTTCGTAGCCGGCATTGCGCACCGCCCGGCGCAGCGTGGCTTCGCCCGCCGCCATATCGGCGCCGTCCGGCACGGCAAACTGCACGCGCACCGACTCGGTGGCCAAGTTGACGGTGGCGTCCTGCACGCCCGGCACCTTGCGCAGCGCACGCTCCACGCGCCCGGTGCAGCTGGCGCAGGTCATGCCGCCCACGCCAAAGTCAAACTGCTGCGCGGCGGTGGTTTCAGTGGCGGCAGAGGCGGGCGCACCGGCGGGCGCAGGAATGCCGGTGGCGGAATCCGGGAGGGCGGTGGTGGCAGAAGTCATGCAGCCACGGTACACCCTGCCATGGTGGCAAGGTCAAGCCGGCCTTGCCGCAGCGCAGCTTCTGGCACAGGCCGCAGTGCGGATTTATGGTCAAAAGTGCCTCCAGCGCAGGTGCAGCGTGCGCCAGCAGCTCATTTTTTGATAGCTTTTTGGCACATTTCCATGCCAATGACCGGCAAGGCCTGTCCGGTGCGGTGCAGGCGCAGATTTTCAAGCAAAAACAGCCTCCAGCCCTTGCGCAGCCTGCGCCAGCAGCTCATTTTTCAATAGCACAGGGTTGTGGGGCTTTGCTGGCAGGGTGCAAGGCGCTATTGCGCTAAAGCCGGGGAATGCGCAGCAAGTCTGGCATGGGCTGGGCCAGCACCACCGCCCGCAAGGTCGGCATGAGCGCCTGCAGGCGCCGGACCAGTGCGGCGCCTACACTGCAGCGGCCAAGCCGGTGCCCTTGCCTCCTGCCTGCACCGGCGCGTTTCCTCTTTTCCCCATGCTCCCCACCCCACCACCTTTGCACGCTTTCACCCTGCCTTGCCCGCCGCGCGCGGCCTGATGCCCGGCTACCTGCTCAAGCACGAAAGCATTGCCGTCCACGGGGTGAACAACCTCGCCATCCGCTCGCTGCTGGACCGCCAGCAGTTCTTTGACCCGCTGGGCGAAGCCGAGCGGCGCGGCATTTCGTCGGCCAGCTGGCCGCTGTTTGGCCTGCTCTGGCCGTCGGGCGCGCACCTGGCGGCGCGCATGGCGCGGCACCCGGTGACGGCCGGCGAGCGCATTCTGGAAATCGGCTGCGGCCTGGCGCTGGCCGCGCTGGTGGGCCACCGGCGCGGCGCCGATGTGACGGCCAGCGACTGCCACCCGCTGGCCGGTGCCTTTCTGCTGGAAAACCTGCGCCTGAACCACCTGCCGCCGCTGCCCTACCGCCATGGCCAGTGGGGCAGCAGCGGTGTGCCGGACAGCACCATTGCCGACCCTTTGCAGGGCCGCTACGACCTGGTGGTGGGCAGCGACCTGCTGTACGAGCGCGATGCCGATGGCGTGCTGGCGCATTTCATTGCGCTGCACACCGCAGCAGCCGCGCAGGTCTGGGTGATCGACCCCGACCGGGGCAACCGCCCGGCGTTTACGCGCCACATGGCCGAGCACGGTTTTGCCGTGCAGGAAGAGCGCCTGTACGCCCCCGCCCTGCCGCCCGCGCCGCGCTACAAGGGCCGGGTGCTGGTCTACACCCGCACGCTGCAAGCCCAAAACACCGCCAGGGCGGCAGAAACAGCCGAAGTGGCGGTGCTGAAGCTGGAACTTGAGCTGAAGTTGGAACAGCTGGTGCTGACAGCGGCTGCTGCCACCGCAGCCACTGCCGTCCCCGCAGTGCGCTGAGCGTTTTTTGCTTTTTGCTTTTTGCTTCTCTTTGCGCGCCAGAGCATGCCGGGGAAGGCAGCGCAGCGGCGCCACGCACCAGCGCGCTGCCGCCCTTGCAGCCGCTTCTGCCACTCCTGCCATTTGCCGCTCCTTGAACTTTTACAGCGCTTACCTCTGCAGCTGATCTGGCCACCAGGCGCTGCCTTACCCTTTGGCCATGCACCACCCCCTGCTTTTGCGCACCGCCTGGGCCGCCCTGCTGGCCACGCTTGTGCTGCTGGCCGGCTGCGCCAGTGCGCCTGCTGGTTCGCAGCGCGCCCGCACCGCCGCCGCTGCGCCGCGCCTGTCGGCCGAGCAGTCCAGCGACATCGCCATCCACGCGCTGGGCCTGGTCGGCACGCCCTACCGCTATGGCGGCAACACGCCCGGGGGCGGTTTTGACTGCAGCGGGCTGATTGGCTACGTCTACCAAAGCCGCGCCGGCACGCCGCCACCGCGCACCGTGGCGCAGCTGGACCAGTGGGGCCAGCCGGTGGCGGGCGAAGCGCTGCGCACCGGCGACCTGGTGCTGTTTGGCCGGGGCCGCAGCCCCAGCCATGCCGGCATCTATGTGGGCGAAGGGCGCTTTGTCCATGCCCCGTCCAGCGGTGGCACGGTGCGCCTGGACCGGCTGGACGCACGCCACTGGGTGCGGCAAGCGGCCGGGTTTCGCCGGCCCTGAAACGCCAGCCCATCGCCCTGGAAACACCACCACGCGACAATTGCTGGCATGACCCCACCGCTCCACACCCACCCTGCGCCCGCTGCGGCGGCGCCCTCCACCCTGGACACCACCCGCATCGACGACACGCGCATACGTGCCGTGCGCCCGCTGATCACGCCGGCCCTGTTGCAGGAATGGCTGCCCACGCCCGACGCCGCGCTGGCATTGGTCGAGTCCAGCCGCGCCGCCATCTCGCGCGTGCTGCATGGCCAGGACGACCGGCTGGTGGTGGTGGTGGGGCCGTGCTCCATCCACGACCATGTCGAAGCCCTGGAATACGCCCGCCAGCTGAAAGCGCAGGCCGATGCGCTGCAGGCGGATTTGCTGATCGTGATGCGCGTGTATTTTGAAAAACCCCGCACCACGGTGGGCTGGAAGGGCTACATCAACGACCCGCACCTGGACGGCAGCTTTGCCATCAACGAGGGTCTGGAGATGGCGCGTGCGCTGCTGCTGGACGTGCTGGCGCTGGGCCTTCCGGTGGGCACCGAGTTTCTCGATTTGCTCAGCCCGCAGTTCATCAGCGACCTGGTGAGCTGGGGCGCGATTGGTGCGCGCACCACCGAGAGCCAGAGCCACCGCCAGCTGGCCAGCGGCCTAAGCTGCCCGGTGGGCTTCAAGAACGGCACCGACGGCGGCGTGAAGGTGGCGAGCGACGCCATCCAGGCGGCCGAGGCGGCGCATGCCTTCATGGGCATGACCAAGATGGGCCAGTCGGCGATTTTTGAAACCCGGGGCAACCGCGACTGCCATGTGATCCTGCGCGGCGGCAAGCAGACCAACTACGCTAGCGCCGATGTGGACGCCGCCTGCGCGCTGCTGGCCCAGGCCGGCCTGCGTCCCCAGGTGATGGTGGACGTGTCGCATGCCAACAGCAGCAAGCAGCACCAGCGGCAGATCGACGTGTCTGCCGACGTGGCGGCGCAAGTGGCGGCGGGCGATGCGCGCATCACCGGCCTGATGATTGAAAGCCACCTGAACGAGGGCCGCCAGGACATCGTCGAAGGCCAGGGCTTGCTGCCGGGCGTGTCGGTGACGGACGCCTGCATCAGCATGGCGCAGACCGTGCCGGTGCTGGAGCAGCTGGCCGCCGCCGTGCGCACGCGCCGCGCCAGGGCACAGGGCTGAAGGTGCTACCGGGGTGCTGCTCTGGAGCTTCGCAGGCGCTGCTGGGGCAGGGCTGCTGAAGGGGTGCAGGCACACCGGCATGGTTTCTCTGCAACGCTGTGGTGCAAAAAAAGCCTTTTGCTTGCAGCCCGCCCGCAGCGCCAGGCTGGCGGCACGGCGGCAGCGGTGTAGCATCGAAGCCCGCCAATGGGGTCGCTCCAGCCTGAACGGGCGCTCCAGAACCAGGACGATGCCGCCATGCCACTGATTCGTCTTTCGCTGTCTTTCCTTGCGCTGCCTTGGGGCTGCAGTGCGCCACCCTGCGCGTTTCCGTGAGCCTGGTGCTGCCGCTGCCCGCCATGGAAGAAGGGCTGCAGAACGGGCTGGCAGCGCTGCCGCACAACACAGCACCGGGCACTTCCGACCCCGCCTTGTCGCCGGACCTGCTGGTGGCGCTGGTGGCGCGCTGGTGCGATGCCCCCCTGGCCGTGCTGGCGCTTTCCAGTCCGTTATCGCCCCACCTTGAATGCTTCCAGGCCCTGACCGGCTGGCCGCTGGCGGGCGCCGAGGACATCTGCGTGCACACCGCCGATGCCCTGTCCGCCACGTCCCTGCACGAGCCCCTGTGGCTGTGCATTCCTGCCCCGCCACAAGGCGCGCCGCAGAACCTGCCGCTGGTGGTGGCCGACACGCTGCAGCACCCGCAGCTGTGCCAGCACCACTGGGTGCAGAGCGCGCCCCGCATCCGCGCCCTGGCGGCCGTGGCACTGCTGGACAGCAGCGGCGCCCGGCTGGGCACGCTGGCGGTGCTGGACACGCGGGCGCGGCGTTTTTCTGATGAGCAGATGCAGGCGCTGTCCGTGCTGGCCGGGCAGGCGGCGCTGCAGCTGCAGGCGCAGCCGGACGAGGCGGTACCAGAACCAGAACCAGGGCAGACGCTGGAAATGCCCCCGGCTGCAAAGCCCCGCCCTGCAGTGCCCAACGGTGCGGAAAACGGCCTGGCCCATGGCCATGGCTTCGATACCGATGCCGATGCCGATGCCGCAGAAGAAGCGCAGGCACACACCGAGCTGCTGCAGTTGCAGCGGTGCATCTTTGCGCTCGACCTGAAACTGCCGCAGGTGCTGGAACTGGTGGCCGGCGCGGCACTGCGCATCAGTGGCGTCGGCAGTGCTGGCGGTGCCATGGTGGAGCTGCTGGAGGATGGGCAGCTGGTGGTCCGGGCCAGCGCCGGGCCGATGGGCCGCGCGCCGGGCCGGGCCATGGCGCTGCAGGACAGCCTTCTGTGGCCCTCGGTCGGCCAGGGCAGCAAGCTGCTGTGCAACGACACGCAGGCGGCAGGGTGGCGCCATTTCACCGGCCCCGGGGGCGAGACACTGCGCTCGGCCCTGGCCCTGCCGCTGCGGTCGCAGAGCGGGGTTGCAGGCCTGCTCAAGGTGGTTTCGGTGCAGGCAAACGCCTTCGGCGCACGCTGTGTGGCGCACCTGGAAGTGCTGGCCGAAACCCTGGGCTCCATGGTGCAGCTGCGCCACCTGACAGAGCAGCTTGATGCCTCGCACCAGCAGTACAAGCTGCTGTTTGACACCCACCCGCAGCCGATGTGGCTGCACGCCCTGGAGGGCCGGCAGCGCATTCTGGCCGCCAACCACGCCATGGTTGCGCTGTACGGCCACAGCGAAGCGGCGCTGCTGCAGATGGACGCGCACCAGCTGCTGGCAGCGCCCTGTCCTGCCGGGGCCGCGCCGGGTGCAGCGGGGGCTGCCCACCCGCCCTGGCAGGCGCTTGCAGCGCCGGACGGCAGCGCACGCCAGCGCTATTGCCTGCAGGACGGCCGGGTGCTGGAAGCAGAAACCTTTGCCCGCACCCTGCACTTCAACGGCATTGCTGCCTGCCAGGTGGTGCTGACCGAAGTGACCGGGCAACTGCGCACCGAACGCGAACATGCGCGCGTCGGCCGCGCTCAGCAGCTGCTGGCCCTGTGCAACGAAACCCTGGTGCGCACCTGCTCCGAAACTGAGCTGCTGCACAGCGTCTGCCGCCTGGCCGTGGACACCGGGGGCTGGCGCAGCGCCTGGGTCGGTCTGGTGCGCGGCGGGGCGGGCCAGCGCATGGAGCCGGTGGCCCATGCCGGGCTTTTGCCGGAGCAGCTGGAGCGCCTGGGCACGCTGGGGCTGTGCTGGTCGGGCCTGCACCCTGAAGGCGCTGCGCTCAGCGTGAGCGAAGCGGCCAGCGCGCCCGAGTGCAGCGGCCTGCCGGCACTGCACGGCGCCGAGGGTTCAAGCGCTGAGGGTTCAGGCGCCGTGGTCAGCCTGGCGCTGCAGCACCAGGACCAGACCTTCGGGCTGCTGCGGCTGCATGCCGAGGATGCAGTTTTGCCCGGCGTGCAGGAAACCGCGCTGCTGCAGAAGCTGGCCAACGACCTGGCTTTCGGCATCAACGCGCTGCGCATTCAGAAAGAGCAGCACAGCCTGCAGGCTTCGGTGCTGAAGGTGGCCGCTGCCGTGTCGGCCAGCACCGGCACCGCGTTTTTCGAGCAGCTGGCGCGCAACATGGCCGAGGCCCTGGGCGCCCAGGTGGCCTGCATCGGGCGCCTGGCCGGACCCAAGCAGCCCGGCGCACAAGCCCCAAAAAGCACGGATGCGGAAATCATGGCCGAGTCGCTGGCCATCGTGGTTGATGGCGAGCTGCAGCCCAACGGCTGGCACAACCTGGCCCGCACCCCCACCAGCGAGCTGCTGCAGCAGCAGCAGTACCTGGTGGCCGAGAACGTGCAGCAGGCCTACCCCGATGCGCCCATCGTGCGCGCCATCAGCGCCCAGGCCTATGCCGGCATGCAGCTGCAGGGCAGCCAGGGCCAGCCGCTGGGCATGCTGTTCGTGCTGTTTCGCCAGCCGCTGGAGCGCCCCCAGTTCGTGCTGTCGACGCTGCAGATCTTTGCCGCCCGCTGCGCCGCCGAGCTCGAGCGCCAGCTGGCCGATGCGCGCATCCGGCGCCAGGCGTCGCTGCTGGACAGCGCGCAGGACGCCATCCTGGTGCGCGACCTGGAGCACCGCGTATTGTTCTGGAACAAGGGCGCCGAGCGCGCCTATGGCTGGACGCAGGAAGAAGCGCTGGGCCAGCGCATCACGGACCTGATCTACAACGACGCCGCCGCCTTTGACAAAGCCACGGCCGCCGTGCTGGCCCAGGGCGTCTGGTCGGGAGAGATGCCGCAAAGGCACCGCGCCGGCCACAGCCTGGACATGGAGGGGCGCTGGACGCTGGTGTGCGATGCCGAAGGCCAGCCCGAATCCATTCTGGTCATCAACACCGACATCACCGCGCGCAAGGCCACCGAGCGCCAGATCCAGCGCCTGGCGTTCTACGACCCGCTCACCGGCCTGCCCAACCGCATGCTGCTGATGGACCGGATGGAGCACGCGCTGGCCAGCGCCCGGTGCAACCGCCAGGGCGGCGCACTGCTGTTCATCGACCTGGACAATTTCAAGACGCTCAACGACACCCTGGGGCACGACAAGGGCGACCTGCTGCTGCAGCTGGTGGCCCGGCGCCTGGAAGCGAGCGTGCGCGGCACCGACACCGTGGCGCGGCTGGGGGGCGATGAATTCGTGCTGCTGCTCGAAGGCCTGAGCGGCGAGCACGATGTGCTGGTGCGCAACGCCCGCGACATGGGCGAGGCCATCCTGGCCTGCCTGTCGGCCCCCTACGACCTGGACGGCTACCAGTACCGCAGCACGCCCAGCATCGGCATTGCCCCGTTCTCGGGCACCGCCGGCGCTGGCAGCGCGGGCAGCACCGACACCGTGGGCGAGCTGCTCCAGCAGGCCGACCTGGCCATGTACCAGGCCAAGACCGCCGGGCGCCACACGCTGCGCTTTTTTGACCCGCACATGCAGCAGGTGGTGACCGAGCGCGCCGCGCTGGAAGCCGATCTGCGCGCGGCGCTGGCGGAAGACCAGTTTTCTCTGCACTACCAGCCGCAGGTGAACCACCTGGGCGAGTACATCGGCGTCGAGGCGCTGCTGCGCTGGACGCACCCCGAGCGCGGCAACGTGCCACCAACCGAGTTCATTCCGCTGGCCGAGGAAACCGGTTTGATTCTGATGCTGGGCCGCTGGGTGCTGCACACCGCCTGCCGGCGCCTGGCGCAGTGGCGCAAGCACCCGCAGCTGCGCCACCTGACGATGGCGGTGAACGTCAGTTCGCGCCAGTTCCGCCATGCCAGCTTTGTGCAGGACGTGGTGCGCGTGCTGGCAGTCACCGGCGCGCCGTCCAGCCTGCTCAAGCTGGAACTGACCGAAAGCCTGCTGGTGGAAGACATGGACACCACCATTGCCACCATGCGGGCGCTGCGCACCTACAGCATCGGGTTTGCCCTGGACGATTTCGGCACCGGCTACTCCAGCCTGAGCTACCTCAAGCGCATGCCGCTGGACCAGCTGAAAATCGACCAGGGCTTTGTGCGCGACCTGCTCAGCGACCCGAACGACGCGGCCATTGTCAACACCATCATCGGCCTGAGCCAGAGCCTGGGCCTGCAGGTGCTGGCCGAGGGCGTGGAAACCACGGCGCAGCGCGACATGCTGCTGCGGGCCGGCTGCGAGAATTTTCAGGGCTACCTGTACGGGCGGCCGATGCCGGAAACCGACATCGACGCCGTGCTGCTGGCCCCGGTGCCGGAGTGAGCCCGGTGCCGGGCCGGTGCGCCCCTGCCGGCTGGCACCTGTCGGCAACGCCCAGGCCACCAGAATCTTCTTTTTGCTATTGAAAAAATAGCTGCTGGCGCAGTCTGCGCCTGGGCTGGAGGCTGTTTTTACATAAAGTTTTCAATTCATGCAACTGCAGCCCTGGACGCACTGGCAGCGGTGCCCGCGTGGCGCGGACCGCCCTGACGCTCTGAATGGCCCGGACGGCGCAGCGCACGCCCTGTTGCGCTACGCTGTGTGCCATGCAATCGCTTCCCCAAGACTACCGGGCGCTGGTCATCGGCGCGACCGGCGCCATTGGCGCCGCCTTTGTGCAGCAGCTCCAGGCCGACCCGCGCTGCGCGCTGGTGCTGGCACTGGGCCGCGGCAGCACGCCGCGCATCGATTTTGGCGACGAGGCCAGCGTGGCCGATGCCGCCCTGGCGCTGGCCGGCCAGGGGCCGTTCCACCTGGTCATCAACGCCGCCGGCCTGCTGCACGGCGCGCACGGCCTGCCGGAAAAGCGCCTGGCGCAGCTGAACTACGCGCAGCTGGAGCAGACCTTTCGCACCAACACCTTTGGCCCGGCGCTGGTGCTGGCGCACTTTGCGCCGCTGCTGGACCGCCAGCGCAGCGTGCTGGCCGTGCTGTCGGCCAAGGTCGGCAGCATGGGCGACAACCGGCTGGGCGGCTGGTACAGCTACCGCGCGTCCAAGGCGGCGCTGAACATGCTGGTCAAGACCGCCGCCATCGAAGTGCAGCGCAGCAACCCCGCCGCCGTGCTGGTGGCGCTGCACCCCGGCACCGTGGACTCGGCCCTGTCGGCGCCGTTTCGCGGCGCCGAAATCGGCCGCCCCGCCCAGGACGCCGCCGCCGACATGCTGCGCGTGCTCGACGGCCTGGCGCCCACCGACAGCGGCGGCTTCTTTGCCTACAGCGGGCAGGCACTGCCCTGGTGACAGGCCGGGGGCCGGTTCGGCAGTGCCTGTGCCCAGGGTCTGCATTTTTTGGCAAAAATTGTCTC
The DNA here is from genome assembly GCA_017998735.1 of Giesbergeria sp. GTDB lineage: Bacteria > Pseudomonadota > Gammaproteobacteria > Burkholderiales > Burkholderiaceae_C > Simplicispira. Next base: position 3,055 of record JAGOCN010000018.1, on the reverse strand, counting down.
CAGTCCTTGTGCAGTCTGCGCCAGCAGCTCCTTTTTCAATAGCAAAATTCAACGTTTTCCACAAGAAAGCCTTGCCCACGCGGTCGGGTGGAAGGCGCCTGCCAGCGTCCCTGGCCCTCCAGCTTCGGCCCTCTTCTTGAAGGTGTGGGCGTGCAGGACCGGTGCGCCCCTTGCGCACCGGCAGGTGCCCTGAAGTCTTGTCTTGCTGGCGCACACCGGGGCAGGGCCAAAGCCGGGCCAGGCCAGGTTATGCAGCGCAGTACGGACTGCATGCACGGACGCGACATAATCACGCCTTGCCCTGCGCCGGGGCTGGTGGTTTGCACCAGAACCTGGGCAGGGCATTTGCACGGGTTCGGCCGGCATGCACGCTCCCTGAAAACCCCGGGCACGCGCGGCGCCCGGTGCGGGCGCCAGGCCCCCCGCCTCAGAGGGCTGCTTTGGCACCCCCGGTCCCCTGTACATCCCCTCTTTCCGGTTTTTTCCCCTTCCCTTTCCTTTTCCTTTTTTCCCCTGAAAGCCCTGCATGCGCCAAGAAAGCGATTTCCTCGGTACCAAAACCATCCCTCCCGACGCCTACTGGGGAGTGCACACTGCCCGCGCCATCGAGAACTTTCCAATCACCGGACACACCGTGGCGCAGATGCCCGAACTCATCCGCGCCCTGGCGCTGGTCAAGAAGGCTGCCGCCCATGCCAACCTGCAGCTCGGTGTGGTGAACGCCACCCAGGCCGGCGCCATTGCACAGGCCTGTGACGACCTGCTGGCCGGCCAGCTGCACGACCAGTTTGTGGTGGACGTGATCCAGGGCGGCGCCGGCACCTCCACCAACATGAACGCCAACGAGGTGATTGCCAACCGCGCCCTGGAGCACCTGGGCCTGCCCAAGGGCAGCTACGACACCTTGCACCCGAACGACCAGGTCAACGCCTCGCAAAGCACCAACGACGCCTACCCCACGGCCCTCAAGCTGGCCACCTGGTTCGGCATCCAGGACCTGCTGGCCGCGCTGGCCGGCCTGCGCGGCGCCTTTGAAGCCAAGGCGCGCGAATTCAACGCCATCCTGAAAATCGGCCGCACGCAGCTGCAGGATGCCGTGCCGATGACGCTGGGCCAGGAATTCACCGCCTTTGCCAGCATGGTGGCCGACGATGAAAAGCGCCTGCGCGAATCGGCCTACCTGATGACCGAAGTGAACCTGGGCGGCACGGCGATTGGCACCGGCATCAACGCGCCGGTGGGCTATGTGGCGCTGGTCATACCGAAGCTGGCCGAGCTGTCGGGCGTGCCGGTGACCGCCGCCGCCGACATGATTGCCGCCACCTGCGACACCGGCGCCTTTGTCGACATTTCGGGCATCTTGAAGCGCATTGCCAGCAAGCTGTCGAAGATCAGCAACGACCTGCGCCTGCTGTCGTCCGGCCCGCAGGCCGGCGTGGGCGACATCAAGCTGCCGCCGCGCCAGGCGGGCTCGTCGATCATGCCGGGCAAGGTCAACCCGGTGATTCCGGAAGTGATGAACCAGGTGTGCTTTGAAGTGATCGGCAACGACGTGGCCATCACCATGGCGGCCGAGGCCGGCCAGATGCAACTCAACGCCTTCGAGCCGCTGATGGCCTGGACGCTGCACAAAAGCCTGGTGCATCTGGCCCGTGCCTGCCACACGCTGCAGGTCAACTGCGTCGAAGGCATTGAAGCCAACCACCAGCTGCTGGGCCTGCGCATTGCCGAATCCATCACGCTGGTGACCGCGCTGAGCCCGCTGATCGGCTATGAAAAGGCCGCCTCCATTGCCAAGGCGGCCATGGCCAGCGGCAAGCCCATCGCCCTGGTGGCGGAAGAGCTGGGCATCATGTCGCAAGCCGACCTGCGCGCCCTGCTGGTGGCAGAAAAGCTGACCCAGGCCGGCGCGATCAGCGCTGCCGCCTGAAGCACCTCTGCAGCGCCTCTGCAGCGCCTCTGCCTCAATAGTGCGGCGGCAGTTCATCGCGCAGGTTGCGCGGTGCGGCGCTGCCACTGCCGGCTTCGGGCAGCTGCCGGTGCATCTGCTGGAGCTGCTGCACCAGCGCATCGATCTGCAGCTGCTGGCGGTACACCAGCAGGTTGAGCTGCTCCAGCAGGTCGTCGCTGTAGCTGGACTTGATTTCCAGCGCCGTCAGGCGCTGGTCGGTGTCTTCAAAGGAATTCATGGGTGCATGGCTGTCAAGGGCCTGGACTGGATGGATTGGGACGGATGGACCGGACCGGACCGGAAGGCACGCACTGCCTGCACGGCAGGGTCATGGGCAGGACCAGTAAATACAAGCAAAAAGAGCTGCCAGCGCTTGCATTGCATGCGCTGGCAGCTCCTGAAACAATAGCAAATTTGCCCTGGGGGCAGCAGCCTGCGCACCGGGCGCCAGGCTGCAGGGCGGCGGGCGTTAGTCCAGCGGCGCTTCCTGGGTGCGGATGGTCTCGCGTGCATTGCGGTCCTTGGCGCGGCCCAGGTCGGTGTCCAGCGCGCGGATCAGCTTGTCGATGGACGCGGTGAAGGCGTCGGCCGTCTTGTCGGCGTCGGCGGTCACGGTCACTGGCTGGCGGCCGGCGGGGCGCGCCTCGATGCGGCAGCGCTTGTCGTTGGCGCTGGCCTTGCCGGCGGCCACATCGGTCAAAAACACCTCGACGCGGGTGATGTGTTCACGAAAACGCGCCAGCCGGGCGGTGCATTCTTCCTGAATCCAGCGTGCCAGGGACTCGCCGCCCTGGATGTTGTCGTCGGTGTGCACTTGTACTTGCATGGAAGCTCCTTTGCATGGTCCGGCCAGGCAATCCGTGGCCGGGGGTGAGAAACGGACATTGCGTGGCAGACAGCTTAACCCCCATTTGCATTCGACTGTGGAGTGGCGGGCCGGCTGGCACGCCACTGCCGGGTTCACCGGCCACCTCCTACACAATGGCTACAGCGAAACTGCTAAAACAAGGCCATGCCCGCTTCCCGTCGCCTCAAAATCGGTTTGTCCGCCTGCTTTCAGCACGCCGACCCGCAACGCTCCATCTTCACCGGCAAGACCTTGCA
>JAGOCN010000259.1 GCA_017998735.1 Giesbergeria sp. | reverse complement strand
ACGCCCTTGCCTGCCATGCCGGTGCGCAGCAGGATCGCCAGCAGCTCGGCGTCCGCCAGCGCCGCCGGGCCGCGTGCCAGCAGCTTCTCGCGCGGCCGGGCGTCGGTGGGAAGGTCTTTGAGGGGCATGGGTGCGGGGCGGGTTCTAAAATGGCGCCAGTTTATAGAGGCACTTATGGCAACCGTTCAACCGGGTTCATTCCTGACCCTGCATTACCGTCTGGCCGGCCCTGCCGGTGACGTCATCAACACTTTCGACGACAAACCCGCCACGCTGACGCTGGGCAACAGCGAGCTCTCGCCCGCCATGGAAGAGCGCCTGCAAGGTCTGGAGGAGGGCGCCCGTGCCACCTTCGAGCTGGCCGCCGGCGAGGCTTTTGGCGAGCGCAACACCGCCATGCAGCAGTGGGTGGCGCGCCAGCTGCTGGACCAGCTGGGCGACCCGGACGAGCACTACCGGCCCGGCGATGTCATCACCTTTCCCACGCCCGACGGCCTGGGCACCTATGCCGGCACGGTGCTGGAGGTGCGGGACAACAACGGCGACAGCGCGGTGCGCTTTGACTTCAACCACCCGCTGGCCGGCCAGCCGGTCACGTTTGAAGTGCATGTGATCGGGGTGCTGTGATGGCGCAGGAAATCGTGCTGGCCGAGCCCCGCGGCTTTTGCGCCGGCGTGGACCGGGCCATTGAAATCGTCGAGCGGGCGCTGCAAAAGTTTGGCGCGCCCATCTACGTGCGCCATGAAATCGTGCACAACACCTATGTGGTGAATGACCTCAAGGCCAAGGGCGCGATCTTCATCGAAGACCTGGCCGATGTGCCGCTCGGCGCCACGCTGGTGTTTTCCGCGCACGGCGTCAGCCGCGCGGTGCAGGACGAAGCCCGCGCCAGGGGCTTTTCCATCTTCGACGCCACCTGCCCGCTGGTCACCAAGGTGCATGTGGAAGTCGCCAAGCTGGCGCACCAGGGTTATGAATTTTTGATGATCGGCCACAAGGGCCACCCGGAAGTCGAAGGCACCATGGGCCAGCTGGACCACGGCATCCACCTGGTGGAAGACGTGGCGGACGTGGCGCGTGTGCAGCCGCTGCAGATCGACAAGCTGGCAGTGGTCACGCAAACCACGCTGAGCGTGGACGATGCGGCCGAGATCATGAACGCCATCCGCGCGCGTTTTCCTACCGTGCGCGAGCCCAAGCAGCAGGACATCTGCTACGCCACGCAAAACCGCCAGGACGCGGTCAAGCTGCTCAGCCCGCAGGTCGATCTGGTCATCGTGGTCGGCAGCCCCACCAGCTCCAACAGCAACCGCCTGCGCGAACTGGCCGCCAAGCTGGGCACCACGGCGTACATGGTGGACAGCGCAGAAGAGCTGCAGCCCCGGTGGTTCGATGGCGTGGCGCGTGTCGGCCTGACCGCGGGCGCTTCGGCACCCGAGGTTCTGGTGAAACAGGTGATCGACCGCATCAAGGCGCTGGGCGCGGTGTCGGTGCGCACGCTGGACGGCATTGAGGAAACCGTGAAGTTTCCGCTGCCCAAGGGCCTGCGCATGGACGCGGCCACCGGGCTGGAGCTGCGCGAGCGCATACCCGAGACCGGCAGCGGCGCTGGGCACTGACGAGCGCTGGGCAGCCGCACGGTCAGCCGTGCGGACACTGGCCCGTATCACCCCATGCCCGGTACGGTGGCGCTTTCCATTTTGCTACTAAATTAATAGCTTCTGGCGCAGGCTGCGCATGCGCTGGAGGCCGATTTGACATGTATTTTGCGGCGGGCCTTGCCTGCTGCACTGCAGCCGTGCCATGCGCGTTTTCAGGCACGCGGGTGCCTCTGCCCAGGCTGGCCGGGCAGCGCGGCGTGCTCCCCTAAAATTGCGCCATGCTTGACATCCTTCTTCTCCGCAAAGACCTGCCCCGCGCCATCGAACGCCTGCAGGCCCGCAAAAACCCACAGCCTTTTCTGGACGTGCCCGCCTTCCAGGCGCTGGAAGCCGAACGCAAGGCGCTGCAAACCCGCACCGAAGAACTGCAGGCGCAGCGCAACCAGCTGTCCAAGCAGATCGGCATGCTGATGGGCCAGGGCGACAAGGACGGTGCCGAGTCCGCCAAGGCCCAGGTGGCAGCGTCCAAAGCCGAGCTGGAGCAGTCCGCTGCGCGCCTGGAGCAGATCCAGACCGAGCTGCAGGCCCTGCTGCTGGCGGTGCCCAACCTGCCACACGAAAGCGTGCCCGTGGGCGCCGGCGAAGCCGACAACGTCGAGGTGCGCCGCTGGGGCACGCCGCCCGTTTTTTCCTTTGAGCCCAAGGACCATGTCGATGTCGGCACGCCGCTGGGCCTGGACTTTGACATGGGCGTCAAGCTCTCGGGCTCGCGCTTCACGGTCATGAAGGGGTCGCTGGCGCGCCTGCACCGGGCGCTGGCGCAATTCATGCTGGACGTGCAGACGCAGCAGCATGGCTACACCGAGTGCTATGTGCCCTATGCCGTCAACGCCGATTCGCTCAAGGGCACCGGCCAGCTGCCCAAGTTCGAGGGCGACCTGTTTGCCGCGCAAAAGGGCGGGCAGGACGCCGAACCCGTGCCCGACCACGCCGCGCTCTACCTCATTCCGACCAGCGAAGTGCCACTGACCAACTTCGTGCGCGACGTGGTGGTGGCCGAGTCCGAGCTGCCCATCAAGCTCACCGCCCACACGCCGTGCTTCCGGTCGGAGGCCGGCAGCTACGGGCGCGACACGCGCGGCATGATCCGCCAGCACCAGTTCGACAAGGTGGAAATGGTGCAGATCGTGCACCCCGATACCAGCTACGAAACGCTGGAAGCCATGACCGGCCATGCCGAAGCCGTGCTGCAGCAGCTCGGTTTGCCGTACCGCGTCATGAGCCTGTGCACCGGCGACATGGGTTTTGGCGCTTCCAAGACCTACGACCTGGAAGTGTGGCTGCCGGGCCAGGCCAATTACCGCGAAATCAGCTCGGTCAGCAACTGCGAGGCCTTTCAGGCACGGCGCCTGCAGGCGCGCTTCAAGAACGCCCAGGGCAAGAACGAACTGGTGCACACGCTGAACGGCTCGGGCCTGGCCGTGGGCCGCACGCTGGTGGCGGTGCTGGAAAACTTTCAGCAGGCCGATGGCAGCGTCACCGTGCCGCAGGTGCTGCGCCCGTACATGGGCGGGGTGGAAGTGCTGCAGCCCTGAAGCCGGGTTGTGCATTGCGCCTTCCGGTTGCCTTGACCACCTTGTTGCCGCACTTTACACAGGGCTGTCTTGCTGTGGCCCTGAAAAAAACCAGTGCCGTGGCTGCCGACGCCTTCGTTTTCCCTGCTGCCTAGCTGCACAAATGCCTGCCATGCCGGACCCTGCGCCACCCCGCCCGCCCGCCGTGCTGCAGCGCATGCTGTCTCTGCACGACTTCGAGGCCGAAGCGCGCCGGCGCCTGCCCCGTCCTCTCTACGGCTACATTGCCGGCGCCGCCGAAGACAATGCTTCGCTGCACGACAACCGCGCAGTGTTTGGCGAGCATGGTTTTGTCACGCGGGTGCTGCGCGATGTCTCGCAGCGTTCGCAGGCGGTGGAACTGTTTGGCGAGCACTACAGCACCCCGTTCGGTATTGCCCCCATGGGCATCAATGCGCTGTCCACCTACCGGGGCGACCTGGTGCTGGCACGGGCGGCGCGCAGGGCGGGCATCGTTTCAATGATGAGCGGCACTTCGCTGATTCCGATGGAAGACGTGGCGCGCGACAGCCCCGGCACCTGGTTCCAGGCCTACCTGCCCGGCGTCCCGGCGCGCATCGGTGCGCTCATCGACCGCGTGGAGCGTGCAGGCTTTCGCACGCTGGTGGTGACGGTGGACATTCCCATTTCGGCCAACCGCGAAAACAATGTGCGCACCGGCTTTTCCACCCCGCTGCGCCCCAGCCTGCGCCTGGCCTGGGACGGCCTG
>JAGOCN010000017.1 GCA_017998735.1 Giesbergeria sp. | reverse complement strand
GTGCATGCCAACGCCGCGCTGTTCAAGGCGCCCGAGATCAAGCGCGCGGTGCAGGGCGCGCAGGCGCAGATGGGCGAGATCCTGCTGAACAACTTCCAGAACGAGTGGCAGATCTACGGCGCCGACGGCCAGCCTTTCCTGGCCACCAGCTACGACGCATCAAAGAAGCTTTACCAGGCGCAAAAGCCGTTCCTGCAGAAAAAGCTGGCCGACCAGGGCATGGTGCTGCTGTACGCCGTGGCCTGGCCACCGCAAGGCCTCTACACCAAAAAGCCGATTGCCTCGGCCGCCGACCTCAAGGGCATCAAGTGGCGCGCCTACAGCCCGGCCACGGCACGCATTGCCGAACTGGTGGGCGCGCAGCCGGTGACGGTGCAGGCGGCCGAGTTCTCGCAGGCCCTGGCCACCGGCGTGGTCGAGTCCACCATGACCTCCGGCGCCACCGGCGTGGACAGCAAGCTTTACGAGCACCTCAAGTACTACTACGACCTGCAGGCCTGGCTGCCGAAGAACGCGGTCATCGTCAACAAGAAGGCTTTTGACGCACTGGCCAAGCCGCAGCAGGACGCGCTGCTCAAGGCCGGCGCCGATGCCGAAACCCGGGGCTGGGAAGCCAGCGAGCGCGTGAACAGCGAAACCCTGGCCAAGCTCAAGGCCGAAGGCATGCAGGTGCTGGCGCCCTCGCCGCAGCTCAAGGCCGACCTGACGCAGGTGGGCGATGCCATGCTCAAGGAATGGCTGGACAAGGCCGGGCCCGACGGCAAGGCGCTGGTGGACGCCTACCGCAAGTGATGCCTTTCCTGAGACAGCTTAGGCACGCGGTGCACCCGTTTCAACACCAGACTGCCCCATGCGCCGCCTGCTGAACCTGCTGTATGACGGCGCGGCCGCCCTGGCGGCGCTGTTCATGGTGCTGCTGCTGGGCATGGTGCTGCTGTCGATTGCCAGCCGGCAGTTCAACTTCCATGTGCCCGGCACCGATGCCTATGCCGGCTACCTGATGGCGGCCAGCGGTTTTCTGGCGCTGGCGCACACCTTGAAGCGCGGCGAACACATCCGCGTCACGCTGCTGCTGGGGCAGCTGCGCGGAGGCTGGAAAAAAGGCTTCGAGCTGTGGGCGCTGGGCCTGGCTTCGATGCTGGCGGTGCTGTACGCCTTCTACAGCTGCAAGCTGGCCTGGCAGTCGCACAGCTTCAATGACATTTCCACCGGCAGCGATGCCACGCCGCTGTGGCTGCCGCAGCTGGCCATGGCGATCGGCACCAGCGTGCTGGCGATTGCGTTTGTGGACGAGCTGGTGCTGGAGATGCTGGGCCGGCGCCAGGAGCGCCAGTCGGGCGAGGCACTGCGCAATGAATGAAGCCGCAGAGCGTGCAGCGGCGCCCCTTGGGTGCCGCCGGCCGGCGTGCCCTGCACAGACGGCCTGTTTTCAGAACCGCGCTGTGCGTCCTTTTTCCGCCACCAAAGAAATTTCGCCATGAGTGACCTTGCCATCACCGGCCTGCTGATTGCATCACTGTTCCTGATCCTGGGCAGCGGCGTGTGGATCGGGCTCGCGCTTTCGGGCGTGGCCTGGATCGGCATGGAATTGTTTTCTGCCCGCCCTGCGGGCGATGCCATGGCGGTCACGATCTGGGGGTCGGCATCGAGCTGGACGCTCACCGCCCTGCCGCTGTTCATCTGGATGGGCGAAATCCTGTTTCGCACCCGGCTGTCGCAGGACATGTTCAAGGGCCTGTCGCCCTGGGTGCAACTGCTGCCCGGCCGGCTGCTGCACACCAACGTGGTCGGCTGCACCGTGTTCGCGGCGGTGTCGGGTTCGAGTGCCGCCACCTGCGCCACCATCGGCAAGATGACCCTGCCCGAGCTGACGCGGCGCGGCTACCCGGAGCACATGGTGGTGGGCACGCTGGCCGGCGCCAGCACGCTGGGGCTGCTCATTCCGCCGTCGATCATCATGATCGTCTATGGCGTGGCGGCCGACGTATCGATTTCGCAGCTGTTCATTGCCGGCGTGCTGCCGGGGCTGCTGCTGGCCTCGCTGTTTTCGCTCTACATCGTGCAGTGGGCGCTGCGCCACCCCGAGCAGGTGCCGGTGGCCGAGCAGTCTCTCAGCCTGGCGCAAAAGCTGCGCGCCTCGGGCAGCCTGATTCCGGTGGTGCTGTTGATTGCAGCCGTGCTCGGCTCCATCTACACCGGCCTGGCCACCGCCACCGAGGCGGCTGCCGTGGGCGTGACGGGCGCACTGGTGCTGTCGGGCCTGCAGGGCTCGCTCAGCTGGAGCAGCTTCAGCGCCGCGCTGATGGGCGCCACGCGCCTGTACTGCATGATCGCGCTGATTCTGGCCGGGGCAGCGTTTCTCACGCTGTCGATGGGCTACATCGGCCTGCCGCGCCACCTGGCCGAGTGGATCGGTTCGCTGGGCCTGAACCAGGCGCAGCTGATTGCTGCGCTGGCGCTGTTTTTCATCGTGCTGGGGTGCTTTCTGGACGGCATCTCGATGGTGGTGCTGACCATGGGCGTGCTGCAGCCCACGGTGCAGGCGGCCGGCATCGACCTGGTCTGGTTCGGCATCTTTGTGGTGCTGGTGGTGGAGATGGCGCAGATCACGCCGCCGGTCGGCTTCAACCTGTTTGTGCTGCAGGGCATGACCGGCCGCAGCCTGCCCTGGGTGGCCAAGGTGACGCTGCCGATGTTTTTGCTGATGTGCGTGGCCGTCACGCTGCTCTACCTGTTTCCGGGCATTGCCACCTGGCTGCCGCAGCAGATGGCGCCGGTGCGCTGAAGCGCCAGAGCGCCAAAACGCCGGGCAACGTCCAATGCGCCCGATGCGCCCCGCGCCCAGTGCGCAGCCGGCGTTGCCAGCGCTGATGCCCCTGCCGTGCTGTGCCACCAGATGGTCGGCTTGCATCCTGCACCACAATCGCCCCCATGCACCCCGCCGCCGTTCAGGTTTCTGCCCTCTGTCTGGGCGCCAGCCTGGGCGCGCTGGCCCGCTGGCGCCTCAGTGTGTGGCTGAGCACCAACCACACGCTGGCCTGGGGCGCACTGGTGTGGGGCACGCTGGCGGCCAACCTGCTGGGCGCTTACCTGATCGGGCTGTGCGTGGGGGTGTTTCAGGCGCTGCCGCAGCTGGACCCGGTGTGGCGGCTGGCGCTGGTCACCGGGTTTCTGGGCGCGCTGACCACGTTTTCCAGCTTTTCCATCGAGGTGGTCGGGCAGCTGCAGCAGCAGCGCTATGCGCTGGCGCTGGGCACCACCGGCCTGCACCTGGGCGGCTCGCTGCTGCTGACATGGCTGGGCCTGAAGACGGCAGCGCTGGTGCTGGCGGGCGGGCGCTGAGCAGCCCGCTGCAGCGCCGGCGAGCCTGCCATTTGCAGGTGCTGAATCAATTTTCCAGACCCGGGAAAACGCTGCTTTTTTGATAGCTGCTGGCGCTGACCAGCAAAGCATAATGGCCTCTTTTGACCTGAAACACGGGGTTTCTGCACCCGGGTTTTGTGCCCTGCGCTGAAACCGCGCAGCATGCAGTGGCAGAGCCGATTCACGCACCGCCCTTTCTGGAATCTTGATGGACGCCAACACGCAACTCAACGAACGCAGCCTCTCGGACATCTGGGACGAACTGCACTCGACCACCACCACGCAGGAAAACCCGCTGGTGGCAGACTCGAACCGGCTGGCCTTTGCCGACCCCGAATTCATGTTCCGGCGCGAAACGCGCGGCATCCGTTTTCAGCTTGAACTGCTGAAACCCGAAATGGGCCAGGCCTCGCAGGGCATTGAAAACACGGTGGTGGTGTATGGCAGCGCGCGCTGCGTGGCGCCGGACGAAGCAGCCGAGCAGCTGCAGGACGCCCTTGCCAGCCACGACAGCGTGCGCATCGCGCTGGCCGAGCGCGCAGTGCGCAGCGCGCGCCACTACGACAACGCACGCCAGTTTGCCCGCCTGGTGGCCGCGCACGGCAACCGCCTGCCGCCCGACAAGCGCATGTACATCTGCACCGGCGGCGGCCCCGGCATCATGGAAGCGGCCAACCGGGGCGCCAGCGAGGAAAAGGCGCTCAACGTCGGGCTGAACATCGTGCTGCCGCACGAGCAGGGCGGCAACCGCTTCATCACGCCCACGCTCAGCTTCAAGTTCCATTACTTTGCGCTGCGCAAGATGCATTTCATGATGCGCGCCAAGGCGCTGGTGGCCTTTCCGGGTGGCTTTGGCACCATGGACGAACTGTTCGAGGTGCTCACGCTGGTGCAGACCGGCAAGGCCAAGGCGGTGCCCATCGTCTTGTTCGGCACCGAGTTCTGGAAGCGCGCCATCAACTTTGATGCGCTGGTGGAAGAAGGCACCATCTCGCCCGACAACCTGGACCTGTTCCACTACACCGACGATCCGCAGGAGGCCTGGGATTACATCTGCGCCTTCTACAAGATCGATTGCTGAACAGGTACGGGTTGCACGGGCATTGGCAACCAACGGGCGCTGGCATTTGCAGCTGCCCTGCTTCGCAGCCCCGCTGGACGGGGCTTTTTTTGGCCTGCTTTGCCCTGGGCTGTGCCAATGCAATTTTTTTGAAGTTGCGCGTTTTGCGCTGACCTGCCCGAACGCAGTCTGCATGGAAAAACGGATTTTTGCTATCGAAAAGTGAGCTTCTGGCGCAGACTGGGCATGCGCTGGAGGCACTTTTTGCTTGAAATTCAAAAACCCTGCTGACAGCAGCTGCGTTGCTGGTTTCAGGTCAGTAAGTCAGACAGACAGACAGCCAATCAACCAGCCAGCAAGTCAGAAGTGACTCTGGTGCAGTCCGCGCCTAACCTGCACAGCACAGGCCCGTCAACTTCTGCCGTTCTGCCGCTCCGTCCTTCAATCTTCTTCAGACAGCAGCGCCTGCGCTGGGGCATCGCTTTCACCCTCGTGCTGCGCAGCGTCCGGCGCGGGCAGGGACTGCACATCGCGCAGCCGGCGCTCAATGGCGCGGGTGCGCACACCGACCTCTTCAAATTTCTTGGCGGCTGCGTCAATCGACTTCTTGGTGGAGTCCACCACGGCGCCGAACTTGGCAAATTCGGTCTTCACCTGGCCCAGCATGTTCCAGACCTCGGACGAGCGCTTTTCAATCGCCAGCGTCTTGAAGCCCATCTGCAGGCTGCTGAGCATCGCCGCCAGGTTGGCCGGGCCGGTGATCATCATGCGGCAGTCGTTCTGCACCGCTTCCACCAGACCGGGGCGGCGCATCACCTCGGCAAACAGGCCTTCGGTAGACAAATACAGCACCGCAAAGTCGGTGGTGTGCGGGGGCGAGACGTACTTGCCGTAAATCTTGCGGGCTTCCAGTTTGATGGAAGTCTCGAAGGCGTTGCCGGCCGATGCAATCGCTGCCTTGTCGGCCGAATCGTGCGCGTCCATCAGGCGCTGGTACTGCTCGACCGGGTACTTGGAGTCGATGGGCAGCCACACCGGCTGGTCGTCGCTGTGGCCGGGCAGGCGGATGGCGAACTCCACCAGCTCGTCGCTGCCGGGCACGGTCTTGACGTTTTTCGCGTACTGGCCCAGCGTCAGCACGTTTTCAATGATGGCGCCAAGCTGCAGCTCGCCCCAGGTGCCGCGCGACTTCACGTTGGTCATCACGCGCTTCAAATCGCCCACGCTGCCGGCCAATGTCTGCATTTCGCCCAGGCCCTTGTGCACCTGCTCCAGCCGGTCGCTGACCAGCTTGAAGGATTCGCCCAGCCGGTGCTCCAGCGTGGCGTGCAGTTTTTCATCGACGGTGCGGCGCATCTGTTCGAGCTGCAAGGCGTTGTCGGCCTGGATGGAAGCCAGGCGCTCGTTCAATGCGCTGCGCAGCTGCTCGGCGTTGTGCTGGCTGCCATGCACCAGGCTGCCCAGCTGCTGGGTCAGCGCGTCCTGCAGCACGGAGAACTGGTGGCGAATCTGCTGGCCGTTGGCGTCCAGCTGGTCTTTCAGGGCTCCGGCCATCACCGCCAGCTGGCCCTGGATGTCGGCCTTGAGCGACTGCAGCGTCTGGTGCGTGGTGCCGGTCAGCGCTTCAAAGCGCTCCTGGATGCGCTGCTCGAACAAGGCGGTGCTGGCGGCCATGGCCTGGCGCGACTGCACGCTCTCGTGCGCCAGCGTGGTGGTGGTTTGCAGCAGCTCGGTGCGAAAACCGCCCAGCGTGCCTGAGAGTTCCTTGCGCGCCGCACCGGCCTCCAGCTGGCCCTGTGCCAGGCGCTGCGCCAGCGCGGTGTCCAGCGCCTGCAGGCGCTGCGCCAGCTGGGCTTCGAAAGCGGCCATGGCGCTGTGCGTTTCGGTGCGGCCGGTGCGCGACTCGGCCACCGCCTGCGCCAGCCGCTCGTCGACCGCCTGGCGCAGCGACTCCTGCGCTGCCTGCACCGACTGGCCCAGTCCGCGCAGCTGCTGGCCCATGCCGTCCAGGGCGCCATCGCTCTTGGCCACGGCCAGTTGCGTGGCCTGCGCGATGGCGGTCAGCGCCTGCAGGCGCTGCTGCCATTCGGCGGGCAGCTCCGGCGTGCGCGGGCGCTGCCACAGCAGCACCACCAGTGCCAGCAGCACCAGCAGCAGGCACAGGATGGCAATCAGAAACAGGGGTTCAAGGGTCACGGGCAAAGGCCTGTCTTGGCGCCCAGACAGTGTTGGACGCAGGGATGAAAAGCAGGCCAGGGCAGCGGGCTGCAGCGCGAAGCCTGTGGCGGGTTGTACCAACCACAGCAGAAACTCCTCACTGCACCCTGCCCGCTTCAGGCGTCGGGGCCGACCTGCTGGGCAATTGCCATGGCGAACTTGCCACCGCCCACCGACCAGTCGGAATAGTCGTTTTCGTGCGTGAAGATGAACACATCGTTGGGTGCCACACCGGCATCTTTTTCCAGGTTGGCGGCAATGTTGGCATACAGGGCGCGCTTCATGGCGTCGCTGCGGCCCCGGCGCATGGTGATTTCCACCACCACCACCTTGTCGGAGCGGGCATAGCCGTTGAAGGTGCGGCTGAAGAAGAACTGCTGCGCGTCGTAGTCGGTCACCAGGTTGAACAGTTCGTCGGCCGGCATGCCGATGCCGTCCACCAGTGCCTGGTGGATGCCGTCCACGATGGCTTTGCGTTGCTCGGCGGGGGTGTCCTTGTGGACGCTGGTGCGGATGAAAGGCATGGTCGTTGTCTGGAAAAAAAGGTTGGAGAAAAAAGCACCCGCAGCCGCGCAGCCATGCAGTCGGCCTGCCAGAGTGCCCTGCAATTATGAAAGGCCCGCCTGTTGCGGCGCCCGTTTTTTGCAGGCGGTGCCCTGCAAAACTGCTGTGACGCCGCAGGGGCCAATCCGCACCGCCATGGCCACCCGGCAGGGGCGGCAAAGCAACCCGTGCAGTTTTCAGGCCGGCAAGTGGTTGACCGGGCTGGGCACGCCGCGCCCGTCAAAAAAGGCCAGCAGGTTGTCGGCCGCCAGGTTGGCCATGGCCAGGCGCGTCTGCACGGTGGCGCTGGCAATGTGCGGGGTCAGCACCACGTTGGACGCGGCCAGCAGGCCGGGGTGCACCGCCGGCTCGCCCTCGAACACGTCCAGCCCGGCCGCGGCAATCCGGCGCGTGCGCAGCGCCTCGGCCAGCGCCGCGTCGTCCACGATGCCGCCGCGCGCCAGGTTGACCAGCGTGGCGGTCGGCTTCATCAATGCCAGCTCGGGCGCGCCGATGGTGTGGTGCGACGCGGCCGAATACGGCAGCACCAGCACCACATGGTCGGCGGTTTTCAGCAGCTCTTTCAGGTCCACATAGCGCGCCCTGCATTCGGCTTCCAGCGCGGGCGCCAGGCGCGAACGGTTGTGGTAGATGACGTTCATGCCAAAGCCGTGCGCGCCGCGCCGGGCAATGCCCTGGCCGATGCGCCCCATGCCGATGATGCCCAGCGTGCTGCCATGTACCTCGGCGCCCACCAGCATGTCGTGGCTCCAGCGCTTCCAGTGGCCGGCGCGCAGGCAGCGCTCGCCCTCCGTGATGCGCCGCGCGGTTGCCATCAGCAGGGCAAAGCCGAAGTCGGCGGTGGTTTCGGTCAGCACGTCGGGTGTGTTGGTGCCCTGCACGCCGGCCGCGGTCATGGCGTCCACATCGAAATTGTTGTAGCCCACCGCCATGTTCGCCACCACCTTCAGGCGCGGGCAGGCGGCCAGCAGCGCTGCGTTGATGCGCTCGCTGCCGGTGGTCAGCGCGCCGTCCTTGTCGGCCAGGCGCGCCGCCAGTTCGGCCGGCGACCAGGGCACGTCGTCCGGGTTGGTTTCCACCTCGCAATGCGCCTGCAGCCGCGCCACGGTGTCGGGAAAAATGCCGCGCGCCACCAGGATGCGGGGTGTGTGCAGGGGGTGTGGTGCTGCCATGGCTCAGACAAACCAGATGAAGGTCATCAGCACGAACAGCGGCACCAAAATGCCCACCGACCACAGCATGTAGCCAAAGAAACTTGGCATGTTCACGCCCCGGTCTTCGGCAATCGCCTTGACCATCAGGTTGGGCGCGTTGCCGATGTAGGTGTTGGCACCCATGAACACCGCCCCGGCCGAAATGGCCGCCAGCGTGGGCGCCAGCGCCGTCATCAGCACCGCCGGGTCGCCGCCGGCGGTATTGAAGAACACCAGGTAGGTGGGCGCGTTGTCCAGAAAGGAACTGAGAATGCCGGTGGCCCAGAAGTACATGGCCGGGTCGGGCGAGCCGTCGGGCCGGGTGACGGCCGAGACAATGGCACCAAACGGGCCGTTGACACCGGCCTTGAGCATGGCAATCACCGGCACGATGGTCAGGAAGATGCCGGCAAACAGCTTGGCCACTTCCTGCATGGGCCCCCAGCCAAACTGGTTGTCCTCGTGCACCTTGCGCGGCGTCAGCGCCAGGGACAGCAGCGCCACCACCACCAGGCCCACATCGCGGGCAATGCCGGGCAGACCGACATCGGTGCCGGCAAGGTTGAACGACACCGGCGACTTCCAGAAGCCGCTCAGCAGCACCAGCGCAATCACCGCGCCCAGTAGCGCAAAGTTGATCTTCCCGTCAAAACCGATGCTGCGCGTGTCTGGCGTGGGGTCGCGCGGCAGCACTTCCTCGCGGCTGCGGTAGTACCAGCTGTCCAGCACAAAGAACAACACCAGCAGCACGGCCAGCATAAACAGGGTTTCCGAAAAGATGTGCCTGACCGTCCAGAAGAAATCCACGCCCTTCAGAAAGCCCAGAAACAGCGGCGGGTCGCCCAGCGGTGTCAGCGAGCCGCCCACATTGGAGACGATGAAGATGAAGAACACCACCACATGCGCGGTGTGCTTGCGGTTGTCGTTGGCGCGGATCAGCGGCCGGATCAGCAGCATCGACGCCCCCGTGGTGCCCATGAAGCTGGCCAGCACCGCGCCAATCGCCAGGATGGTGGTGTTCAGCGCCGGCGTGCCATGCAGGTTGCCCCGGATGTAGATGCCGCCCGCCACCGTGAACAGCGCGGTCAGCAGGATGACAAACGGAATGTATTCGGCCAGCAGCGCATGCACGAAGCTGGCCGTGGCCAGGCCCGGTCCGAACACCATGGCAAAGGGCAGCAGGAACGCCAGCGACCAGGCGGCTGTCACCTTGCCAAAATGGTGGTGCCAGAAAATCGGCGCCACCAGCGGCATGACGGCAATCGACAGCAGGACACCGGCAAACGGCACCCCCCACCACAGGGAAAGCGCCGCGCCGTCCAGCTCGGCCGCCGAGGCCAGGGCGGGCAGACAGGCCAGCGCAGCGGCTGCAAGCCATCGAATGGGTTTCATAAATCGTGTCTCCCGGCAGGAATGGAATGAAAACCTCTGCAATGCCCTCTGGTCAGGCCTGCAGATTTTTGTGTGTTGCGCAAATGCCATCGGCAGCGCACCCGGCAGCCAGCACCACAGCGCCTTTGGCAGCAAGACAGCAGCCGGGCACAGTACAGGTCCGTGCAGGCAGCCGGGCTGTCACGCTTCGGACCAGCGCCCCTGGCGCCTGCCCGCAGGCAAAGCCACGGCAAAGGCCTGCGCCAAAGTGTAGGGGATGGCGCACAGCGGCTGGCAAAGGCACGGACTGGCACGAAAGTGCGGGGCGCGGTGGCCGCGCACGGTTCAGGCTGCCGCCGCCTGCGCACCCAGGGGCAGCAGCACGCGGCACAGCAGCGGCGGCAGGGGCACCGGGCGCCGTGTGCGGCGGTCCACATACACATGGATGAAATGGCCGGCAGCGGCGCTAAGCGGCGCGCCTGCGGCAAACAGCCCCACTTCATAGCGCACGCTGGAGCGGCCCGTGTGCGCCACGCGGATGCCGGCGTCGATGGTCTGAGGAAACGCCAGCGGGGCAAAGTAATTGCAGCCGGTTTCCACCACCAGCCCGATGGCCTCTCCGGCATGGATGTCCAGCGCGCCCTGCTCCATCAGGTACGCGTTCACGGCGGTGTCGAACCAGCTGTAATACACGACGTTGTTCACATGGCCGTAAACATCGTTGTCCCCCCAGCGGGTGGTGATGGAGCGAAACACGGGGTAGCGCGAACGCACCTGCGGCTGCGCGGGCGCTACGGGCGTTGTTGCGGGAAGGGGAGCGGTGGTGGTGGTGGTGGAATGCATGCCACGGCATTGTGCCAACGCCCGTTAGCAGCACAAAAAGCAAGGCCCCGTTGCATGGCTGCCACGTGCGTTTTTGTGTGCATTCAGGCGCAATGCATTGGGAATATGCACCTTGGCACAGGCTGCGCACAACGCGACCCTGAGTGAAAAAAAGTAAAAATGATGCAGTGCAACAAAATCAGCTTGCAAATCCTTCAGCACACGTTACACTTGGCCCATGCTGCACTGCAACATCGCTTCGAGGGCGAACCAGGGCAGATGCCTACCCTTCAGTGCCTTTTGCACATTCAACTTCTGGAGATTGACGATGAACATGAACACCAACCTGACCGCCGAACAACTCATGGCTGCCCACAAGGCAAACATCGAAACCCTGTTTGGCCTGACCAACAAGGCCTTTGAAAGCGTTGAAAAGCTGGTCGAGCTGAACATGGCCGCTTCGCGCGCTGCCCTGAACGAAGCCGCTGCCCACACGCAAAACGCCTTTGCCGCCAAGGACGCACAAGAGCTGCTGGCCCTGCAAGCCGGTCTGCTGCAGCCCCTGGCCGAAAAGGCTGCTTCGTACAGCCGCCATGTGTACGACATCGCCACCGGCACCGGCACCGAAATCACCAAGGCCATGGAAGAAAAGGCTGCTGAAGCCCAGCGCAATTTCGCTTCCATGGTGGAAACCGCCAGCAAGAACGCACCTGCCGGTTCGGAAAACGCCGTGGCCGTCATGAAGAACGCCGTGTCCGCCGCCAACACCGCTTTTGAATCGGTGCAGAAGGCTGTCAAGCAGGCCACCGACGCTGCAGAGACCAACTTCAATGCCGTCGCTGCCAGCACCACCGAAGCCGTCAACTCGACGATGGCCCGCAACACCAAGCGTTGATTGCCGGCTTCCTGTTCCAGGATGCATTTTCAGGAACAGGAAACAACCCCTCAAAGTGAACACTGATTTTTGAAGGGCGCTGGAAACACGTTTTCGGGCCGTTCAAAAACCCACCAGTTGTCTCCTTGGATTCTCGTGAAGCGCAAGCTTTCTGAATCCTTTCAAGCCCGGTTTGCACCGGGCTTTTTTTTGCCTGCACTGCGTGCCGCAAGAACTTGAACGTCCTGCTGAAACGGCTTTGCGGCACAGGCCGGAACCGGACAAGTCCAAGGCAAACCCAAGACATTCCCCAGGCATTCCCCAGGCATTCTTATTGCGAATAGTTCGCGTTTGCTTTAGTATCGCCTTTCCGATCATTTTCCTTTCCCTTTCCCCACTTCCCCCATGAAAAAAACCACCGCAGCGGCTGCCGCAGCCTGCCTTGTTCTGGCCGCCACCGGCTTTGCCCATGCCCAGGACAACGTCGTCAACCTGTATTCGGCGCGCCATTACTCCACCGATGAAGCGATGTACGACGGCTTCACCAAGGCCACCGGCATCAAGATCAACCGCGTGGACGCGGACGACGCCGGCATCCTGGCGCGCCTGAAGGCCGAAGGCTCGGCGTCCCCTGCCGACGTGATCCTGCTGGTGGATGCTTCGCGCCTGTACAAGGGCGAGGCCGACGGCCTGTTCCAGCCCATCAAGTCCAAAGTGCTGGAGGACAGCATTCCGGCCAACCTGCGCAGCGCGCCAGCGGCCGACGGCGGCATTTCCTGGTACGGCTTTTCCACCCGCGCCCGCGTCATCGTTTACAACAAGGTCAAGGTCAACAAAGACGACGTGGACACCTACGAGGAGCTGGCCGACCCGAAGAACAAGGGCAAGGTGTGCATCCGCTCGGGCTCGCACCCCTACAACCTGAGCCTGTTCGGCGCTGTCACCGAGCACCTGGGTGCACAGCAGACCGAAGCCTGGCTCAAGGGCGTGGTGGCCAACCTGGCGCGCGACCCCAAAGGGGGCGACACCGACCAGATCAAGGCCGTGGCCTCGGGCGAGTGCGAGATCGCCGTCACCAACAGCTACTACCTGGCGCGCCTGATGCGCTCGACCAAGCCCGAAGACATGGCGGTGGCCAGCAAGGTCGGCGTGGTGTTTCCCAACCAGCAGTCCTGGGGCACGCACATGAACATTGCCGGCGGCGCCGTTGCCAAGCATGCCAAGCACCCAGAAAACGCGGTCAAGTTCATGGAGTACC
>JAGOCN010000258.1 GCA_017998735.1 Giesbergeria sp. | reverse complement strand
ACCAGCGCCAGAAACAGGTGGCCTGCGCTCAGGCTCTGGTTGAGCAGCAGCCACAGCACAAACAGTGTCACCGACAGCATGGGGGTGGGAAGCAGGCGTTTCATGGGCGTTCCCTGGCTGCAGGGCTAGTGCTGGGGCGTGGGCTTGCAGCCAGGCCCCCGTCGGGTCTGGACGGCAAGGGCAGGGCTGCATTGCCATTTTTTTCTGTCTGCCGCGCCGCTGCGTCCGCCGTGTGCGGCGAGGGCACCGGCTGCGCCGACAGCACGGCGCGCACATAGGTGCTGGGGGTGTGCAGCGCGTCGGCGGTGGCCTGGGCATAACGCATGGCGGGTTCGGCCAGCACGGCCAGCGCCACGCAGGCGCCCAGCAGGCCGGCCACCGGCAGACCTTCCATCACACGCAGCTGCGGCAGTGGCCGGTCGTGCGCAGCCCAGAAATGGCGAATGCCGGCGCGCGTCAGCGCCAGCAGCGCCAGCAGGCCGCAGCCGATCAGCAGCGCCACAAAGGCCCATCCGGCCAGCCCCGGCTGGTGCCCGGCCGATGCGCCCAGCCCGAGCGGGTTGAGCAGCGCGGTCAGCATTGCCACCTTGCCCACAAAGCCCGACAGCGGCGGCAGGCCGGCCACCAGCAGCGTGGCCACCATGAAAGCCAGCCCCAAAAAGGCGGCGGCGGCGGGGATGGCTTCGCCCACCAGCACGGCCTCGTTGTCGTCCAGGTTCAGGCCGGGCGTGGGCACCAGTTCGGCGTTCAGGAACGGAGCCTCGTCGGCGCGCGGCTCGTAGGGCAGGCCGCTGATTTCACGGTCGCGCCAGCGGTCGATCAGGTCGCTGAGCAAGAACAAGGCGCCGACCGCCAGCGTTGAGCTGGGAAGGTAGTAAAGCAGGCCGGCGGTCAACCCGTTCTGGCCAAAACCGGTGGCCGCCAGCAGCGTGCCGGACGACAGCACGGCGGCGTAGCCGGCCAGGTAGCCAAGCCGCTGCGAGCCGAGCATGCCGAGCGCGCCAAAGGCCATCGTCACCAGGCCCGCACCGGTCAGCCACAGGCTGCCAAACAGCGCCGAGTCGCCGGCCTCGCTGCCAAACACCAGTGTCCACAGCCGCAGGATGGCGTACACCCCGACCTTGGTCATGATGGCAAACAGCGCGCCCACCGGCGCAGTGGCGGCGCTGTAGGCCGGCACCAGCCAGAAGTTGAGCGGCCACACGGCGGCCTTGATGAGAAAGGCGGTGGCCAGGATGGCGGCGGCCGCGTGCAGCAGGCCCCGGTCGCTGCCTTGCACCTGCGCCATGCTTTGCGCCAGGTCGGCCATGTTGAGCGTGCCGGTCAGGCCATACAGCATCGACACGCCAATCAGGAACAGCGACGACGCTGCCAGGTTGATGGCAATGAAATGCAGCCCGGCCTGCACCCGTGCCTTGCCCGAGCCATGCAGCAGCAGGCCATAGGACGCGGCCAGCATGATCTCGAAAAACACGAACAGGTTGAACAGGTCGCCGGTCAGAAAGGCGCCTGCCAGCCCCATCAGCTGGAACTGGAACAGCGGGTGGTAGTGCACGCCCGCCCGGTGCCAGCCGGCCGATGCGTACAGCGCCGCTGCCAGCCCGAGCACGCTGGTCAGCACCAGCATCAGCGCCGACAGGCGGTCCAGCGCCAGCACGATGCCAAAAGGGGCCGGCCAGTTGCCTGGCAGATAGACCCCCATGGTGGCGGGTTCGCCCAGCTGGCTGGCCCAGACCAGCAGGCCCACTGAAACCAGAAGACCCAACAACGTGGAGACAACGCCCAGCACCAGCTTGGCGCGCTGCTGCTCCTCGCGCATCAAAAGCATCACGGCGGCGGTAAGCAGCGGCAGCACGATGGGCGCCAGCATCAGGTGCGGCATGGCCTGCTGCACCAGGGTGTGCACAGCGTTCATGAGGGACTCCGCCGGTTCTGCACTTCACTGCCGTCCACATGGTCGGTGCCCGACAGGCCGCGCGATGCCAGCAGCACCACCAGAAACAGCGCCGTCATGGCAAAGCCGATGACGATGGCGGTCAGTACCAGTGCCTGCGGCAGCGGGTCGGCGTAATGCGCCAGGTCTTGTGCCACGCCCTCGACCAGCACCGGCACCTGGCCGGTTTTCAGGCCCAGGCGCGACATGCTGAAGATGAACAGGTTGACCGCATACGACAGCAGGCACAGCCCCATGATGACCTGGAAGGTGCGCGGGCGCAGCAGCAGCCATACGCCCGAACCGGTCAACACCCCGATGGCCAGCGCCAGTACCAGTTCCATTATTCGCTTGCCCCTGTGATGGCTGCAATGGCAGCGGTTTCTTCGGCCATGCGTGCGTTGTAGCGGTGGCCGCGCACCGACTGGTGCGCAATGGCAGTCAGCATCAGGAGCGTGGCGCCCACCACCAGCAAAAACACCCCCAGGTCAAAAAAGGTGGCGCTGGCCAGATGCACTTCGCCAAACAGCGGTAGTAGCAGGTGCGCAGTGTGCGTGGTCATGAACGGGTAGCCCAGCGCCACCGACCCCAGCCCGGTGCCCAGGGCGCACAGCAGCCCGCTGGCAATCCAGCGGCGCGGCATCAGGCGCAGGTGCGCTTCCACCCACTGCGTGCCCGAGATGATGTACTGCAGCAAGAACGCCACCGACAGCACCAGCCCGGCGACAAAACCACCGCCCGGCTGGTTGTGGCCGCGCAGAAACAGGTACACCGCCATCAGTGTGGCCACCGGCAGCAGCAGCCGCACCAGCACCGCCGGCACCATCAGGTAGCCCACGGCGGTGTCTGCCGCCTGGCGCGGGTTGATCAGGTCGGTCGCCAGGTCGGCCGGCAGCGCGCGCTGCTGTGCTGGCAGGTCCATTATTTCCGGGGCTGGCCGAAAGCGCCGCAGCAGTGCATACACCGTCAGCGCCACGGTGCCCAGCACCACGATTTCGCCAAAGGTGTCAAAGCCGCGAAAGTCCACCAGCATCACGTTGACCACGTTGGTGCCGCCGCCGCCGCTGAGGGCGTGCTCCAGAAAGAAGGTGGACGTGCTCTCGGCAAAGGGGCGGTGCAGCATCGCCAGCGTCAAGAGGGCCATGCCGCCGCCGGCGGCCAGCGACAGCACCAGGTCGCGCACGCGGCGCAGGCGCGCCAGGCGCAGGGTGTGCGTGGCCACCGTGCCGCGCAGCTCTTCCTCGCGCTTGGGCAGCCAGCGCAGCCCGAGCAGGATCAGCACTGTGGTGGCGATTTCCACCACCAGCTGCGTCAGCGCCAGGTCGGGCGCCGAAAACCACAAAAAGGTGACGCAGGTGCACAGCCCGGCGCCGCCCATCAGCGCCAGCGCCGCCAGCCGGTGGTACTTGGCCTGCCAGGCCGCCGCCACCGCGCACACCATGCCGATGGCCCACAGCAGCACAAAGCCCCACGACAGCGGCAGCCCGGTGCGTTCGCCGATGGGCACGCCGCGCGACCACAGTGGCAGCGCGGCCGCCGCCAGCGCCACGCCCACGACCCACAGCATCTGCCACTGCAGGCGCTGCGTGCCCAGCAGCCGGCGCCCGTGGCGGCCTGCCTGGCTGGTGGCGGTCAGCAGCCATTCAAAGCTGCGCTTGCCGCTGAAATGGCGCACCAGCGGCGCTGCGTCCACCACCCCGCGCTGGCGCTGCCAGCGCAGCAGCAGGTACAGGCCGATGCCGCCCCCCAGGGCCACGATGCTCATGCCCAGGGGCAGGTTGAAGCCATGCCAGAGCGCCAGGCTGAAGGCGGGCAGCTCGCCGCCCACCACCGGCAGCGCTGCTGCATTCAGAAAGGCCCCCACCGACCAGGCCGGCAGCACGCCCACCACCAGGCAGGCCAGCACCAGCAATTCCACCGGCACGCGCATCCAGTGCGGGGGCTCGTGCGGCTGCATCGGCAGGTCGGTGGCGGGTGGCCCCCAGAACACATCGACCGTGAAACGCAGCGAATAGGC
>JAGOCN010000016.1:7430-12747 GCA_017998735.1 Giesbergeria sp. | reverse complement strand
TCATGCCAACCAGCGCTTGCGCCGCTTGTAGCTTTTGACATCCTTGAAGCTCTTCCTCTCGCCGCCGCCCACGCCCAGGTAAAACTCTTTCACGTCCTCGTTGTTGGCCAGTTCGCTGGCGACGCCGTCCATGACCACGCGGCCGGACTCCATGATGTAGCCGTAGTCCGAGTATTTCAGCGCCATGTTGGTGTTCTGCTCGGCCAGCAGGAAGGTGACCTTTTCCCTGGTGTTGAGGTCCTTGACGATGTTGAACACCTCTTCGACGATTTGCGGCGCCAGGCCCATCGACGGCTCGTCCAGCAGCACCATGCTGGGGTTGGTCATGATGGCGCGGCCAATGGCGCACATCTGCTGCTCGCCGCCCGAGGTGTAGGCGGCCTGCGAGGTGCGCCGGGTTTTCAGGCGCGGAAAATAGGTGTAGACCTTCTCCAGGTTGGCGGCAATTTCGCCCTTGTCGCTGCGCGTGTAGGCGCCGGTCAGCAGGTTTTCTTCAATGGTGAGGTGGGCAAAGCAGTGGCGCCCTTCCATCACCTGCACCACGCCGCGCTTGACCAGGTCGGAGGGCGTAAGGTTTTCAATGCGCTCGCCGCGCAGTTCGATCGAGCCCTTGGTGACCTCGCCGCGCTCGCCCTTGAGCAGGTTCGAGACGGCGCGCAGCGTGGTGGTCTTGCCCGCGCCGTTGCCGCCCAGGATGGCGACGATGCTGCCCTCGGGCACCTGCAGCGACACGCCCTTGAGCACCAGGATCACATGGTTGTAGATGACCTCGATGCCGTTGACGTCGAGAACGATTTTGGGTGTTTCCATGGTGTTGCTGCCTTCGCTATGCCAATCGAAAAGGTTGCGGGGGCAACCCTTTCGGTTGGCGGCTGCCCGAGGGCAACCGCTGTACCACCGGCCGTTGAAGCGGTGTGGCCTGCGCCGGGAACGCCGCGCAAGGGCCGCCCCGCAGCGCTGGCGTTGTCCCCCTTCCCGCAGTGCGCAGAAGCGCCCAGAGAGAAGGGGGCAGGGCGCGCCAGCGCCTCAGGGGAATGCGTTCAGCTCTGGCAGTCCGCAGCGCTGCGGCGCTCCATCTTCTTGTCTGCCAGGTACTTGTCGGCACCGGCCTTGACCATGGGCTTGAGGATCTGCTCGTCGGCTTCGTACCAGTCGGACTTGATTTCCCACTTCTTGCCGTTCCAGGTCTGCACGCGCGCCCAGGTCGAACCCATGTGGTCGGCGCAGCTGGTCGAGAGCGGACGCATCACGCCGGCAAAGCCGAGGGCGTCCAGCTTCTTCTGGTCCAGCGCCAGGTTTTCCATGCCCCAGCGCACCTGCTCGCCGGTCATGACCTTGCCCTTGCCAAAGCGCTCCTGCGCACGGCGCACGGCCTCGATGCCCAGCATCTGGATGATCACGCCGCGCGTGTACAGCACCGAGCCGACCTCGTCTTTGGGACCGGTTCCCTGGTCCTTGCCGTGCACATGCTTGAGGATTTCCTGGATGACCTTGGGTTCCTGGCCAGAGGTGTTGAGCGACAGGGCGTGGTAGCCCTTGGCGCCTTCACCCACGTCGCGCACATCGGGCTCGGCGCCGGCCCACCACACGCCGTACATCTTGTCGCGCGGGAAGCCCGTGGCCTGCGCTTCCTTGAGGGCGGTGGAGTTCATCACGCCCCAGCCCCACAGCATCACGTAGTCGGGGCGGCTCTGGCGCACCTGCAGCCAGGTGGCTTTCTGCTCCACGCCGGGCGCCGTGACCGGCAGCAGCTGCAGCTCGAAGCCGTGCATCTTGGCGCGCTCCTGCAGCACCGGAATGGGTTCCTTGCCAAACGGGCTGTCGTGGTAGACCAGCGCGATCTTCTTGCCCTTGAGCTTGTCCATGCCGCCGGCGCCCTTGCCGATGTGCTGCACCAGGATGTCGGCGCCGGTCCAGTAGCTGCCCATCAGCGGAAAATTCCACTTGAAGGCCATGCCGTCCTGCGCCACCGACAGGCCATAGCCCAGGGTCATCAGGGGAATCTTGTCGATGGGCGCCTTTTCGGTCAGCGCAAAGGTGATGCCGGTGGCCTGGGGGTCGAAAAACGACACGCCCGGACGGGTTTTCAGGCGCTCGTAGCACTCCACGCCGCGGTCGGTGGCGTAGCCGGTTTCGCATTCTTCAAAGGTCAGCTTGACACCGTTGATGCCGCCATCGCGGGCGTTGATCATCTTGATGTAGTCCTGCTTGCCATTGGCCCAGGGCGTTCCGTTGGGCGCATAGGGGCCGGTGCGGTAGGACAGCAGCGGAAAGAACTGCTCCTTGGCCTGTGCCAGCGCGCTGGTGGACAGCGACGTGGCCCCAGCGGCCACCACAGCGGCAGCGATCACGAGTTTTGACAGCTTCATGGATTGTCTCCTTTGGGTGAATTGAGGTGAAGCACGGGGAAAGGGATCAAGGGTCAGGGGCCAGGTGTCGGGAATGCCGGGCGTTCAGTGCGGAAACGGCCAGAGCCGGAGCTTTTGCTTGCCCATGGACCACAGCCTGGCCAGGCCATGGGGCTCGACGATCAGGAACCAGACGATCAGGCCGCCAAAGGCCATCAGCTCGGCGTGCGAGACGGCGGCGGTGGACAGCTCGACGCCCACCAGGCTGCCCAGCGCCGGCAGGGCGCGGCTCAGAAAAATCGGCAGGATGATGATGAAGCCGGCGCCGAAAAAGCTGCCCATGATGGAGCCCAGGCCGCCGATGATGACCATGAACAGCAGCCGAAACGACACCTCGACCGAGAAGGCCGCCGGCTCCCACGAGCCGAGGTGGATGAACGCCCACAGCGCGCCGGCCACGCCGATGATGAAGGAGCTGACGGCAAACGCGCTGAGCTTGGCGTACATGGGCCGGATGCCGATCACCGAAGCGGCCACGTCCATGTCGCGGATCGCCATCCATTCGCGCCCGATGGCACCGCGCACCAGGTTTTTGGCCAGCAGCGCAATCACCGCCAGCAGCGACAGGCAGAACAGGTACCTGGCCAGGGGGGTGTCCAGCGCGATGCCCATGACCTTGAGGTTGTTGACCGACACCGAACCCGAGGGCGAGTTGTTGGTGAACCATTGGATGCGCAGAAACATCCAGTCGCTGAAAAACTGCGCCGCCAGCGTGGCCACCGCCAGGTACAGGCCCTTGACGCGCAGGCTGGGCAGGCCGAACAGGATGCCGAAAAACATCGCGCAGACCCCGCCCAGAATGAGCGTGAGGATCAGCGGCATGCCGGGAATGCGGGCAAAGAAGTTGTACGCCCCGTAGGCGCCCACCGCCATGAAGGCGCCCGAGCCCAGCGAGATCTGCCCGCAGTAGCCCACCAGAATGTTCACGCCCAAAGCGGCGAGCGACATGATGACAAAGGGAATCAGGATGGAGGTGTAGAAATACTCGCTGGCCAGCAGCGGCACCACGGCAAACGCCACCAGCAGCAGCAGCGCCACGGCAATGCGGTCCTGCGCAATCGGAAAAATCTGCTGGTCCGAGCGGTAGCTGGTTTTGAACTGGCCGTTTTCGCGGTAAAGCATGTTTACAAGTCCTCAATGTCGGGCGGTGGGCTGCGCATCTGCCTGGGGCCTGGTCGCGTGGGTCACACGCGGTCGATGATTTTTTCGCCAAACAGGCCCTGCGGCCGGAACAGCAGGAACACCAGCGCCAGCACATAGGCAAACCAGATCTCGATGCCGCCGCCGACGAACGGGCCCAGGTACACCTCGGAGAGTTTTTCGCCAACGCCGATGATCAGGCCGCCAATGATGGCGCCCGGCACCGAAGTCAGGCCGCCCAAAATCACGACCGGAAGGGCGCGCAGGGCAATGGTGGTCAGCGAAAACTGCACGCCCAGCTTGGAGCCCCAGATCATTCCGGCCACCAGCGCCACCACACCGGCCACGCACCAGACGATGACCCAGATGCGGTTGAGCGGAATGCCCACCGACTGGGCCGCCTGGTGGTCGTCGGCCACGGCGCGCAGGGCGCGGCCGGTGGTGGTTTTCTGAAAAAAGATGCTCAGCGCGATCACCAGCGCCGCCGCAATGGCAGCGGCAATCACGTCTTCCTGGTTGACCAGGATGCCGCCGGGAAACACCGAGTCCAGCAGAAACACCGGGTCCTTGGGCATGCCGATGTCGATGGGGTAGATGTCGCTGCCGAACAGGCTCTGGCCCAGGCCTTCGAGAAAGTAGGCAATGCCCAGCGTGGCCATCAGCAGCGTGGCGCCTTCCTGGTTGACCAGGTGGCGCAGCACCAAGCGCTCGATGGCCCAGGCCACCACGAACATGCAGGCGCCGGCAATCACAAAGGCCAGCACGTTGGCCAGCACCTTGTTGTCCATGCCGGTCCACTGCGGAATCCATTCCGAAAAGCGCGCCATGGCCAGTGCCGCAAACAGCACCATCGCGCCCTGGGCGAAATTGAACACACCCGAGGCCTTGTAGATCAGCACGAAGCCCAGGGCGACCAGCGAATACAGCATGCCGGCCATCAGGCCGCCAATCAGTGTTTCAAGAAAAAATGCCATGTTGTTCTCTCCCGGCCTTCAGTGGCTGGTTCCCAGGTAGGCGCTGATGACGTCTTCGTTGTTGCGGACTTCGTCGGGGCTGCCGTCGCCGATCTTCTTGCCGTAGTCCAGCACCACCACGCGGTCGGAAATGTCCATCACCACGCCCATGTCGTGCTCGATCAGCACGATGGTGGTGCCGAACTCGTCGTTCACGTCCAGCACGAAGCGGCACATGTCCTGCTTTTCTTCCACGTTCATGCCGGCCATGGGCTCGTCCAGCAGCAGCACCTGCGGCTCCATGGCCAGGGCGCGCCCCAGGTCCACGCGCTTTTGCAGGCCGTAGGGAAGCTGGCCCACCGGGGTCTTGCGATGCGCCTGGATTTCCAGAAAGTCGATGATGTGTTCGACAAACTCACGGTGGCGCTCTTCCTCGCGCTGCGCCGGGCCGATGCGCAGCGCCTGCAGCAGCAGACCGCTTTTGATCTTCAGGTTGCGCCCGGTCATGATGTTGTCGATCACGCTCATGCCCTTGAACAGCGCCAGGTTCTGGAAGGTGCGCGCCACGCCCATCTCGGCCACCTGGCGCGGGTTCATGTGCGAGAACGTCTTGCCCCGGAAGGTGATGGAGCCGTCCTGCGGCGTGTAGACGCCGTTGATGCAGTTGAGCATCGAGCTTTTGCCGGCGCCGTTCGGGCCGATGATCGAGCGGATCTCGTGCTCGCGCACATCGAAGGAAATGTCGGTCAGCGCGTTGACACCGCCAAAGCGCAGAGAGATGTTGTTGACGTCCAGCACGACGTCGCCGATTTTTTT
>JAGOCN010000016.1:0-7330 GCA_017998735.1 Giesbergeria sp. | reverse complement strand
GCAGCGGCTTTCACCGGGGTGAAGGTTTTGGCATCCGAGAGCCTGAGCGTGGCGCTGACGCTGCCGCTGCGGCCGTCCTCGAACTTGACCTGGGTTTCAATGAACTGCTCGGTTTTGCCGGCGTACAGCGCATCGACCAGCACGCCATAGCGCTCGGCAATGAAGCCGCGCCGCACCTTGTTGGTGCGGGTGAGCTCACCGTCGTCGGCGTCCAGCTCCTTGTGCAGCACCAGAAAACGGCTGACCTGGCTGCCCGCCAGCAGGGCGTCGCTGGCCAGGTCGGCGTTGACCTGCTCCACGCATTCGCGCACCAGCTGGTAGACCTCGGGTTTTTGCGCCAGGTCGGTGTAGCCGGCATACGGCAGGTTGCGCCGCTCGGCCCAGTTGCCAACCGCGTCAAAGTCGATGTTGATGAACACGCAGACCTTCTCGCGGCCATCCCCATAGGCCACCACTTCCTTGATGTGCGAGAAAAACTTGAGCTTGTTTTCGACATACTTGGGGGCAAACATGGCGCCGTCGTTGGCACCGCCCTTCAAGCGCCCCACGTCTTTCACGCGGTCGATGATCTTCAGGTGCCCGTGCGCGTCCAGAAAACCGGCGTCGCTGGTGTGGTACCAGCCGTCCGGCGTCAGCACTTCGGCGGTGGCTGCCGGGTTCTTGTAGTACTCCTTGAGCAGACCGGCCGACCTGACCAGGATCTCGCCGTTGTCGGCGACCTTGATCTCCACGCCGCGGATCGGCACGCCCACGGTGTCGGCGCGGGCCTGGTTGTCGGGCTGCAGGCAGACAAACACGGCGGTTTCGGTCGAGCCATAGAGCTGTTTGAGGTTGATGCCGATGGAGCGGTAGAAGCTGAACAGGTCAGGGCCGATGGCCTCGCCCGCCGTGTAGGCCACGCGCACCCGCGAAAACCCCAGGTTGTTGCGCAGTGGCCCGTACACCAGCAGGTTGCCGGCCGCGTACTTGATGCGGTCCAGCAAGCCCACCGCCTCGCCGTTCATCAGCGCCGGGCCGACGCGCCGGGCCAGGGCCATGCAGCCGGCAAACACCTTGCGCTTGAGGGCGCCGGCGTCTTCCATGCGGATGGTGACGCTGGTCAGCAGGCCTTCAAAAACGCGCGGCGGGGCAAAGTAGTAGGTCGGGCCGACTTCTTTGAGATCGATGGTGACGGTGCTGGCCGACTCGGGGCAGTTGACGACATAGCCGCACACCAGCCACTGCGCATAGCTGAAGATGTTCTGCCCGATCCAGGCCGGCGGCAGGTAGGCCAGCACCTCTTCGGCGCTGGTCAGCTTGTCGAACTCGGCGCCGGCGCTGGCGCGGTCGATCAGCGTGCTGTGCGTGTGCACCACGCCCTTGGGGTTGCCGGTGGTGCCGGAGGTGAAGAACATGGCCGCCACATGGCCGGGCTGCAGCTGGGCCACCCGGTCGCGAAACCAGCCCGGCTGCTGGCGCACGAAGTCGCTGCCAGTGGCCAGCAGCGCATCGTAGGCGGCCAGGCAGGGCTCGCTGTAGCTGCGCAGGCCGCGCGGGTCGTCGTAGTAGATGCGTTCCAGCGCCGGGCACTGCGCGCGGATCTCCAGCAGCTTGTCCACCTGCTCCTGGTCTTCCACCATGGCAAAGCGCACTTCTGCGTTGTTCAGCGGAAAGACGCACTCAGCGGCCACCGCGTCCTGGTACAGCGGCACCGGAATGGCGCCCAGCGCCTGCGCTGCCAGCATGGCGGCGTACAGGCGTGGCCGGTTGGAGCCGACCAGCACCAGGTGCTCGCCGCCTTGCAGGCCTGCCAGGTGCAGGCCGGCCGCAACCTGCTCGACTTGCACCGCCAGCTGCGCCCAGCTGTGCGTCTGCCAGATGCCGTATTCCTTTTCGCGCAGCGCTGCGGCAGCGGGGCGCTCGGCGGCGTGCTTGAGCAGCAGCTGCGGAAATGTGGTGCTCATTCCAGGTTCTCCAGAAAGGGGACGGGCGGCTTGCAGGCCATGGACGCGCTGAAAGCCGGCCCTGTGAAGCCCATCCTAGGATGCACTTTGACGTTTTCTTGTCTTTGTAATGACAATTTGCGGGTTAACCCCCTTAAGGCAAAACCCGCAATGCCGGGGCTGTGACCGTGGCCGGTGGCCCGCCGTGGTTCTGCCATGCCCCCGGCCGTGCCTGCGCTCAGCGCATGAAGCGGCCGTCGCGCCCGATCATCGTCAGCTCGACAAAGCGCGAGGCACTGTGCTCGGGCGCGGTGGCGGCAATTTCAAAGCCGCCCAGGTCCAGGCGCTTGAGTTCCCAGGTGGCGTTGATGAAGCTGGCGCGGGTCGGGTTGCTGCCGGCACGCTGCAGCGCCTCGGCGAACACGCGCGCATTGATGTAGCCCTCCAGCGCCAGGTGCGAAGGCTCGGCACTGGCGCCGGCGGCCTTCCAGGCCTGCTGGAATTCGCGCACCACCGGCGCAATGGATTTGGTGGGCAGCGGCATCACCTGCGACACCGCCATGCCGGTGGCGTCGGCGCCCAGCGCCTTGATGCTGGCCGAGGTGCCCATCACCGACAGCGCATACACGTTCACCCCGCGGCGCAGCGGCCGGAAGGCCTTGACGAACTGCAGCGCCGGCTTGCCGGCCAGCCCGACAATGACGGCTTCGGGGTCGGCGTCGGCCAGCTTCTGGGCGCTGGTCTGCGCGTCGGAGGCATCGTCCTGCACCGTGGCGGTGGCTGCTTCGGGCAGCTTGAGCCGGGCCATCGCCTGCTGCACGCCGGCCAGCACCTCGCGGCCAAAGGTGTTGGCCTGGTAGACCACGGCAATGCGCTGGATGCCCAGGGTTTGCAGGTGCTGCACCACCTTCTGCGCCTCATCGGCATAGCTGGCGCGGATGTTGAAGATGTTGCGCGCGCCCTTGACGCGGCTGAGCTGCGCGCCGGTGAACGGGGCAAACAGCGGCACCCCGGTTTCCATCACCTTGGGCAGGGAGGCCGCCACCATGGGGGTGCCCATGCAGTTGAACAGGGCCAGGCAGTCGGGCATGGCCAGCAGCTGGTTCACGTTGGTCACCGAGCGTGCCACGTCGTAGCCGTCGTCCAGCGTGGTCAGCTCGATGCGGCGCCCGTTCACGCCGCCGCGCGCATTGACGCCGGCAAATGCCGCCTGCGCGCCCTGGTGCATGGCCGAGCCCAGGTCGCCCAGCGGACCGGTGAGCGCAATGGACTGGCCAATGCGCACCGGCGTGTCTGCAGCAGCGCGTGCCGCCGCGCCCACCCCCAGCAGTGGCAGCGCCAGGGCGCCGGCCAGCAGGCGGCGGCGGTCGGGGCGCGGCACGGCGGCGTCACCGCCCTCGGCATGGGCAGAAGCATGGTCAGCAAGGGTGGGGCAGGTCGGAAAATGGTTCATGGCAATGGGAGCAGTGCAGAAAAGGGAAGCAGCCATACAGGTGCTGGCGATGGAAAGGCAAGGAAGCGGGGCAGCGGGCAGCGGTTGTCTTGCAAAGCCTTTGGCCCTTTCCCGCCTGCGGCAGGAGTGGCCATGAAAAGCACCACAACCCCTGGCTTTGCTGAAACAAACGGCAAACCTGTTTTCTCAAAACAGGGTAAATATTCATGCAAATACGTAGCAGATTGCAACACAAAAAACACTGGTTGCATGCAAAGCCAGTGCGTTGTAGTGCTGGCAATACGCTGCCGTGCCTGGGCTGCGAATTTCAGGCAGGGGCAGGCCAAGCCAGAGAAGGCCTGCGCAGGCAGGGTGATGCAACCGCCGCCTGGGTGCGGGCCGCACCTTTGACCTTTGGGTTCCATGCGAGACCGGCCCTTGCCGGCCGCGCCTTGCCGGTCAGCGCCGCAGCTGGCCGGCGCGCCCCACCACCATCGTCAGCTCGACAAAGCGCGAGGCGCTGTGCTCGGGGGTGCTGGCGTTGACCTGGAAACCGCCCATGTCCCACTGCTGCAGGCTCCAGGTGGCATCGATGAAGGCGGCGCGTGTGGGGTTTTTGCCGGCGCGCTGCAGCGCCTCGGCAAAGGCACGCGCATTGATGTAACCCTCCAGCGCCACATGCGAAGGCTCTTCGGTCTGCCCCAGCGCTTGCCATGCCTGCTGGAATTCGCGCACCAGGGGCGCGTTGCCGCCCTCGGGCATCGGCACCACCTGGGTGATGGCCATGTCCTTGGCGTGGGTGCGCAGGGCGTTCAGGCTGGCAGGCGTGCCATGCACCGACATGGCGTAGAGGGCGGTGCTGGTGTTGATCGGCCGGAACGACTGCACGAAGGACAGCGCCGCCGTGCCGGCCAGTCCCATGACGATGGCCTCGGGCGCGGCGGAAGCCATCTGCCGGGCGGTTTCCTGGGCGTCCACGCCATCGTCGCGCACCCTGGCCTTGGCCACCAGGGACAGCTTCAGCCGCGCCGCGCCGGCCTGCACCTCGTCCAGCACTTCCTGGCCAAAGCTGTTGGCCTGGGTCACCACGCCCACGCGCTTGAGGCCCAGGGTGGACAGGTGCTGCAGGATTTTTTGCACCTCGTCTGCATAGCTGGCGCGGATGTTGAACACATGGCGCGCGCCGGCGGTGCGCGTGCTCTGGCTGCCCGTGAAGGGTGCAAACAGGGGCACACCAGCAGCCTTCACCTGGGCCAGCGTGGCCTGCACCGTGGGGGTGCCCATGCAGCCAAAAAGCGCAAAACAGTCTGGCCGGGCCAGCAGCTGGGTGACATTGGCCACGGCACGCGCCACCTCGTAGCCATCGTCCAGGGTGGTCAGCACAATCTGGCGGCCATGCACACCACCGCGCTGGTTGACCACGGCAAAACCGGCCTGTGCGCCGTGGCGCATGGCCTGGCCCAGCTCGCCCAGCGGCCCGGTCAGGGCGGCGGACTGGCCAATCTGCAGTGTGGCCTGCTGTGCCTGCGCAGCGCCCTGGCCCAGCAGCCAGGGCGCTGCCAGGGCACCGGCCAGCCAGCGGCGCCGCCCGGTGTTCACGGCAGGGCAGGAAGCAGAGGGGCTGGCACTGGACATGGCGACAATTCCTTCAGGGCTGAATGCAAAAAACGCATTTTGAAAAATATTGTCACAAGTTCACTCCTTCAGACAAACCTTGCGTTCTGCCCAAAAAAGGTGCATGTCTTTTGGATATATCTTTTGAATAATGCAGCCCATGACCCAAGACCTGTCGCTGCACCAGCGCCGCCGTGCGCCCGATGCCGAAGAAATGGCCGGCATTCCCTGGCTTGCGTCCCTGCAGCCGCACGAGCGCGAGCGCGCCATTGCTGCGCTGCTGGTGGGCGACGCCCGGGTGGGCGACTATGTCTGCCGTGTCGGCAGGCCGGTGACCTACTGGTTTGGCGTGGTCGAGGGGCTGCTGAAAATGAACAGCGACGACGCCGATGGCAGCACCATGACCTTTGCCGGGCTGCCGCCGGGCGGCTGGTTTGGCGAGGGCACGCTGATCAAGCGCGAGCCCTACCGCTACAACGTGCAGGCGCTGCGCAAAAGCGTGGTGGCGGGCCTGCCCATAGACACCTTCGAATGGCTGCTGGACCACTCCATCGGCTTCAACCGCTTTGTGATGCACCAGCTCAACGAGCGCCTGGGCCAGTTCATTGCCGCGCGCGCCATCGACCGCATCAGCGACCCCGATGTGCGTGTGGCGCGCAGCCTGGCGGCGCTGTTCAACCCGCTGCTCTACCCCGGCGTGGGCAAGGTGCTGCGCATCACCCAGCAGGAACTGGCCTACCTGGTGGGCCTGTCGCGCCAGCGCGTGAACGAGGCGCTGGCCGCGCTGCACGCCCAGGGCGCCATCCGCGTGGAATACGGCGGGCTGCGCGTGCTGGACCTGCAGGCGCTGCGCGGCCATGCGCGCTGAAACGCCAGCGCGCCGGGCAGGACGCTGCACCGGCCACCGGCCACCGGCCCCGCCAGAGGACTACCATGCCAGCCATACCGCCTGACCACAGCAGCGACAGCAAAAACCACTGCAGCCACGGCAACCACAACAACCAACCCGGCGCAGACTGCCGCTTGGCCCGGTGCTTTGCCTGCCTGCACACCGCCCCCTGCCAGCGCGGGTGCGGCAGCAGGGCGGTGCCAGCCCGCCGGTATGGCGTTTGAATTCAGTACCAAATCCGGCTCCAGCGCAATACCAGACTGCGCCAGAAGCTCCTTTTTTTATAGCACCATGACCTCTGCCGAACGCCCGCCTTCGCGCCCTCCCGCCCCTGCACCGGCGCCTGCCACCGGGGCTGCCAAGCCTGCGCGGCCCCGCCTGGGCCTGCCGGCCCGCGCTGCTTCTGCCGCGCCGGCACCGGCGCCGGCGTCCAGAAACCTGCCCCGGTCGGCGCCCCTGCCACCGCGCCCGCCGGCCCGGCCGCCCGCCAATGTCTGGACCGCGCCGCCGCCCGTGCGTTCGCCGGACCCGGCGGCCCGCCCCTGGGCAAAAGCGCCAGCGCCGGCGGCAGCACCGTTGCCGCCGCGCCATGCCCCTGCTGCTGCGCGTCCTGGTGCGCCTACCGCTGCAGCCGCCCCCGCCGTGCCCGGTGCCGTGCGCCTGAACAAGCGCCTGGCCGAGCTCGGCCTGTGCTCGCGCCGCGAGGCGGACGAATGGATTGCGCACGGCTGGGTCTATGTGAACGGCGCCGTCGCCGAAATGGGCGTCAAGGTCACGCCGCAGGACAACGTCACGGTCGAGCGCGCCGCCCAGCGCCAGCAGGAGGGCCGCGTCACCATCCTGCTGAACAAGCCGATGGGCTATGTGTCCGCCCAGGCCGAGGACGGCCACACGCCGGCGGTGTCCCTCATCAACCCGCGCACCCACTGGCGCGACGACCCCAGCGGCCTGCGCTTTTCGCCGCCGCACCTGCGCGGGCTGGCGCCGGCCGGGCGGCTGGACATCGACTCGGTGGGCCTCTTGGTGCTGACGCAGGACGGCCGCGTGGCGCGCCAGCTGATCGGCGAGGATTCGGCGCTGGACAAGGAGTACTTGGTGCGCGTGGTCTACGAAGGCCCCGGCCAGGCCCAGGCGCACCACCCGGACGAGCGCCGTGCGCCGCTGCAGGAAATCGATGAACGCGACCCGGTCAGCACCAATGTGCAGGCGGTGTTTCCGCGCGAAGGGCTGGAGCGCCTGCGCCATGGGCTGAGCCTGGACGGCCAGCCGCTCAAACCCGCCAAGGTCGAATGGCAAAACCCCGAGCAACTGCGCTTTGTGCTGGTGGAGGGCAAGAAGCGCCAGATCCGCCGCATGTGCGAGCAGGTGGGCCTGAAGGTGGTGGGCCTCAAACGCATCCGCATGGGCCGGGTGCTGCTGGGCAACCTGCCGGTCGGGCAGTGGCGCTTTCTGGCGCCGGGCGAGCAGTTCTGA
>JAGOCN010000257.1 GCA_017998735.1 Giesbergeria sp. | reverse complement strand
GCGGGTTTTTCAGCAAGGCGCGTGCAATTGCAATGCGCTGGCGCTGGCCACCGGACAGGCGCACCCCGCGTTCGCCCAGAAAGGTGGCATAGCCCTCGGGCAGCGCCTGCAGAAAGTCGTGCGCAAAAGCTTCGCGGGCAGCGGCGAATACCTCGGCGTCACTGGCTTCAGGGTGGCCATAGCGGATGTTGTCCAGCGCGCTGGCAGAAAAGATCACCGCGTCCTGCGGCACCGTGCCGATGTGGCGGCGCAGCCCGGTCAAGGACAGCTGGCGCAGGTCCACGCCATTGAGGCGGATGCTGCCGCCCCGGCTGGCATCCACGTCGTAAAAGCGCTGCAGCAACTGGAACACGGTGGTCTTGCCGGCGCCGCTGGCGCCCACCAGGGCCACTGTCTCACCCGGACTGAGGGTGAGTGAAAAATCTTCCAGCGCTGGCACACCGGGGCGCGACGGGTAGTGAAAATTCACCTGCTCAAACGCCACCGCCAGGCCCTGCCCGGTCTGTGGCAAGGCCAGTGGCGCAGTGGGCGATGCCACCGGCGAACGGCTGTCCAGCAGCTCCATCAGGCGCTCGGTGGCGCCGGCGGCGCGCAGCAGGTCGCCGTACACCTCGCCCAGCACCGCCACCGCCCCGGCCAGCAGGATCACATACACCACCGTCTGGCCCAGATGGCCGGCGCTCAATTGCCCGTCCAGCACGGCGCTGGTGCCCCGGTACAGGCCCCACAGCAGCAGCGCAGCGTTGGCAATGATGATGAACGCCACCAATAGCGCACGCGCCTTGGTGCGGCGCACGGCAGCATCAAAGGCCTGCTGCGTGGCCTGCGTGAAGCGCGCCGCCTCGCGCGGCTCGGCGGTGTAGCTTTGCACCACCGGCACGGCGTTCAGCACCTCGGCCGCGATGGCGCTGGAGTCGGCCACCCGGTCCTGGCTGGCGCGCGAGAGGCGGCGCACGCGCCGGCCAATCCACATGCCCGGCAGCACCACCAGCAGCATCATCAGCAGCACCACCAGCATGATGCGCGGGTTGGTCCACACCAGCATGGTGAGTGCGCCCGCGCCCAGCACCGCGTTGCGCAGGCCCATCGACAGGGACGAGCCCACCACCGTCTGCACCAGCGTGGTGTCGGTGGTCAGGCGCGAGAGCACCTCGCCGCTTTGCGTGGTTTCAAAGAACTCCGGGCTTTGCTGCAGCACATGGCTGTAGACCGCGCAGCGCAGGTCGGCCGTGACGCGCTCGCCCAGCCAGCTGACCAGGTAAAAGCGCGCCGATGAAAACAGCCCCAGCGCCACCGCCACGCCAAACAGGCCCAGAAAGTTGCCGCGCAGTGCCAGCGCGCTGGCGCTGCGGTCGGCCGCACTGCCCAGCACACCGTCGATCAGCGTGCGCAGCGCCAGCGGAAACGCCAGCGTGGCCAGCGCCGCCAGCAGCAAAAACAGCAATGCCAGGGCAATGCGCCCCCGGTAGGGGCGCAAAAAAGGCAGCAGACCGGTGAGCGAGCGCGGTGCGCCGGGCGGCGCCGGCGGAAGGGAAGCAGAAGCCATGCGGCAGTTTAGGGGCAGGGCCGCCAGGCTGCGTGCAGGCTGCGTGCAGGCCGGGTGCAGACCATGGGTTGCAACTGCGCTTGGCACCGCAACGCGTGTGCATGTGCGTGCGCACCAAACCCTTGCAAGGCACGGAAGAGCAGGGTAGGCGTTTATACATAGGGGTAAGCCCAATACCTTTTCAGGGCCTGCGCGCCTTAGCATGGCTGCAACCAAAACCTTTTGTGCAGCGCCCTTTGCGGGCGCTTCGTTTTCACCCTTATGGAGCAGCCCTGGCGCAATGAGCGACGTCATCCTCGAAACCCGGCACCTGACCAAAGAGTTCAAGGGCTTCACTGCCGTCAGCGATGTGACGCTGTCGGTGCGCCGTGGCTCCATCCATGCGCTGATCGGCCCCAATGGCGCAGGCAAGACCACATGCTTCAACCTGCTGACCAAGTTTCTGGAGCCCACCTCGGGCACCATCCGCTTCAACGGCCACGACATCACCCGCGAGCAGCCTGCGGCCATTGCACGCCGCGGCGTGATCCGCTCGTTCCAGATTTCGGCGGTGTTTCCGCACCTGACGCTGATCGAGAACGTGCGCGTGGGCCTGCAGCGCAAGCTCGGCACGGCGTTCCATTTCTGGCGCAGCGAGCGCAGCCTGCACCAGCTCGATGACCGCGCCATGCAGTTGCTGACCGAAGTGGGCCTGGACGACATGGCCCACGAACTCACCGTCAACCTGCCCTACGGCCGCAAGCGCGCGCTGGAAATTGCCACCACGCTGGCCATGGAGCCCGAACTGATGCTGCTGGACGAACCCACCCAGGGCATGGGCCACGAGGACGTGGACCGCGTCACCCAGCTGATCAAGAAAGTCTCGGCCGGCCGCACCATCCTGATGGTGGAGCACAACATGAAGGTGGTTTCCACCATTGCCGACTGCATCACGGTGCTGCAGCGCGGCGCGGTGCTGGCCGAAGGCCCGTACGCCGAAGTTTCCAGCAACCCGCAGGTCATGGAAGCCTACATGGGCACCACCGACGGCCAGCTGCAGGGAGCGCACTGACATGAACAGCACTGCAACCCCTGCCGCGCCAGTGCGCAAGGCGGCCCCGTCTGCGGGCACGCCGGCACTGGAAATCAGCCAGCTGCAAGCCTGGTATGGCGAATCGCATGTGCTGCACGGCGTCGACATCGTGGTGCAGCCGGGCGAGGTCGTGACCCTGCTCGGGCGCAACGGCGCCGGGCGCACCACCACCCTGCGCGCCATCATGGGCCTGACCGGCACACGGCGCGGCTCGGTGAAGATCAACGGCGTTGAAACCATCGGTATGGCCACGCACCGCATTGCGCACCTGGGCGTGGGTTACTGCCCGGAAGAGCGCGGCATCTTTTCCAGCCTGTCGTGCGAGGAAAACCTGCTGCTGCCGCCGGTGCTCAAGACCGGCACGGCCGGCATGTCGGTGGAAGAAATCTACGACATGTTCCCCAACCTGGCCGAGCGCCGCCACAGCCAGGGCACGCGCCTGTCGGGTGGCGAGCAGCAGATGCTGGCGGTGGCGCGCATCCTGCGCACCGGTGCCACGCTGCTGCTGCTGGACGAAATTTCCGAAGGCCTGGCGCCGGTCATCGTGCAGGCGCTGGCCCGCATGATCACCATGCTGCGCAAACGTGGCTACACCGTGGTCATGGTCGAGCAGAACTTCCGCTTTGCCGCGCCGCTGGCCGACCGCTTCTATGTGGTGGAGCACGGCCGCATCGTCGAGCGCTTTGGCGCCAGCGAGCTGCAGGAAAAAATGCCGGTGCTCAACCAGCTGCTCGGTGTATGAACCCTGCCGCCTTCCCTGGCGCCACGGCCTGCCTGTGCGCGGCCCGCGCGCTGTGCCTGCTGCCTTGACGCCCTTTCCTTGTTTCCCCGCCAACTTTCACCCTCACTTCAGGAGATAACCATGAAAAGCAAACTGACCGCCCTTGCCGTGATGCTCACCGCCGCCGGCCTGCTGGCCCCGGCCGCACAGGCCCAGGAAAAGGTCAAGATCGGCTTCATCACCGACATGTCCAGCCTGTATGCCGACGTGGAAGGCAAGAACGGCGCCGTCGCCATCCAGATGGCGATTGACGACTTTGGCGGCAAGGTGATGGGCATGCCGATCGAGCTGATCAGCGCCGACCACCAGAACAAGGCCGACATCGCCGCCTCCAAGGCACGCGAGTGGATCGACACGCAGGGCCTGACGATGCTGTTTGGCGGCACCAACTCGGGCACCGCACTGGCCGCGGCCAAGGTGGCGGCCGAGAAGAAGCGTGTCTATGTGAACAGCGGCGCCGGTTCGTCGGCACTGACCAACGACCAGTGCACGCCCTACACCGTGCACTACGCCTACGACACCGTGGCGCTGGCGCGCGGCACCGGCTCGGCCATCGTG
>JAGOCN010000256.1 GCA_017998735.1 Giesbergeria sp. | reverse complement strand
GTTCCTGCACGGCATGCCGTACCGCATTGCCCCTGAAGCACAAAAGCACGTCCCCATGGTGGCCTGGCTGGGCACGGACCTGCTGCGCCGCTCGCAGCTGTCGGGCGAATGCCTGCGCGCCGGCGCCGACACGCCCCTGGCGCACGACGTGCTGTACCACTCGGTGCTGGGCCTGCTGGACGTGCAAAGCCCCAGCTACCGGCGGTCGCTGGACGCCTTTGCCACCTGCAAGGGCAGAGCGTGAAAGAGAACCAGGGTTTGAGGTAAAAAACGGCTCCAGCGCAGGCGCAGCATGCGCTGGCAGCTATGAATTCAGGAGCATTCAACAATGCCATGCCGCAGTGCCATGCAGCGTCAGCAAAGCACAAACAAAGACAAAAGCACGGGCACAGGCACAGTCAGCGCCCGCTTCAGGGCAGCGTTTCCGCGCCGTGCGCCGGTGCCAGCGCCGCATCCACCGTGGCCTGCGCCTCGCGCAGGATCTGCTGCAGGTGCGCGGCGCTTTCAAAGCTCTCGCCGTAAATCTTGTAAATGTCCTCGGTGCCCGACGGACGGGCAGCAAACCAGCCGCTGGGCGCGCAGACCTTGATGCCGCCAATGGCCGCGCCATTGCCAGGGGCAGTGCTCAGAACCGCGCTGATTTTTTCCCCGGCCAGGCCGGTGGCGGTGATCTGGTCCGGCGACAGCGCGGCCAGGCGCTTTTTTTGCGCTGCGCTGGCCGGCGCTTCCACGCGGTCGGCAAACGGGCTGCCGAGTTCCTGGGCCAGTTTTTGGTACAGCGCGCCGGGGTCGCTGCCGGTGCGCGCCGTCATTTCAGCGGACAGCAGGGCGGCGGTGATGCCGTCCTTGTCGGTGGTCCAGACCGTGCCGTCGCGGCGCAGGAAGGACGCGCCGGCGCTTTCCTCACCGCCAAAGCCCAGACTGCCGTCCAGCAGCCCCTGCGAAAACCACTTGAAGCCGACCGGCACTTCCAGCAGGCTGCGGCCCAGCCGGGCAGCAATGCGGTCGATCAGTTGCGTGCTGACCACGGTCTTGCCCACGGCCGCCTGCGCGCCCCACTGCGGCCGGTGGCGAAACAGGTAGTCGATGGCCACCGACAGGTAGTGGTTGGCCGGCAGCAGCCCGTGGCCGGGCGTGACGATGCCGTGGCGGTCGTGGTCGGTGTCGCAGGCAAAGGCAATGTCAAAGCGGTCCTTGAGGGCAATCAGCCGCTGCATGGCATGGCGCGACGACGGGTCCATGCGGATCTGCCCGTCCCAGTCCAGCGGCATGAAGGCAAAGGTCGGGTCCACCACCGCGCTGACCACCTGCAGGTCCAGCTTCCAGCGCTCGGCAATGGCGGCCCAGTAGTGCACGCCGGCGCCGCCCAGCGGGTCCACGCCCATGCGCACCCCGGCATGGCGAATGGCGTCCAGGTCGATCACCTGCTCCAGGTCGTCGACGTAATGGCGCAGGTAGTCGTGCCGGTGCGTGGTGGTGGCGCGCAGCGCCTGGGCATGCTGCATGCGCTGCACGCCCTCCAGTCGCCGCTCTAGGTAGTGGTTGGCTGCCGCCTGCACCACTTTGGTGATCTCTTCGCCGGCCGGGCCGCCATGCGGCGGGTTGTATTTGAAGCCGCCATCGCGCGGCGGGTTGTGCGAGGGCGTGACCACGATGCCATCGGCCTGCGCTGTCGGGCCGCTGCGGTTGTGCTGCAGGATGGCGTGCGAAATGGCCGGGGTTGGTGTGAACTCGCCACCCCGCGCCAGCATGACGTCCACGCCGTTGGCGGCCAGCACTTCCAGCGCGCTGTCGCAGGCCGGCTGCGACAGCGCGTGGGTGTCAATGCCCATGAACAAGGGCCCGGTGATGCCCTGGGCGCGCCGGTGATCGCAGATGGCCTGCGTGGTGGCCAGCACATGGTCTTCATTGAAAGACAGGTCAAAAGCCGAACCCCGGTGGCCGGAGGTGCCAAAGGCCACGCGCTGCGCTGCCACGGTGGGGTCGGGGTGCTCTGAAAAGTACGCTGCAACGAGCTTGTCCACGTCAATCAGGACGGAGGGCGGGGCGGGTTTTCCTGCCAGGGGGCTGGTGTGGGTTTGCATGGTGCTTTCGGGTTCAGGTTCAGGATTCAGGAGGGTGGGGCGTGG
Organism: Giesbergeria sp.; assembly: GCA_017998735.1. GTDB lineage: Bacteria > Pseudomonadota > Gammaproteobacteria > Burkholderiales > Burkholderiaceae_C > Simplicispira. The sequence goes on along the minus strand of JAGOCN010000256.1, from coordinate 1,849 downwards.
CGTTTCAGTTGCTGGCGGGCGGCTTCCAGCACATGGGCGGTGTCAAAACCAAAATGGTGCAGCGCCACCTTGCCCGGCGCCGACAGGCCAAACGAATGCATGGCAATGGTGGCGCCATGGCGGCCGACATAGCGCTCCCAGCCCAGGCTGGAGGCGGCTTCGGCCGCAACCCGGGCCAGCACGGCGTCGGGCAGCACGCTTTCGCGGTAGGCGGCGTCCTGGCGCTCGAACAGGTCCCAGGACGGCATGCTGATGACACGCGCCTGGATGCCCTCGCTCTGCAATTGTTCATGGGCTGCAAGGCACAGCGCCACTTCGCTGCCGCTGGCGATCAGCAGCACGTCGGGCTGGCCCTGGTCGGCGTCCAGCAGCACATAGGCGCCGCGCGCCACGCCAGCGGCGCTGGCACAGCGGCTGCGGTCCAGCGTGGGCAGCGCCTGGCGGGACAGCACCAGGCTGGTCGGGCGGTCGGTGGTCTGCAGGGCCACGCGCCAGGCCTCGGCGGCCTCGTTGGCGTCGGCGGGGCGCAGCACCTGCATGCTGGGCATGGCGCGCAGGGAGGCCAGTTGCTCGATCGGCTGGTGCGTGGGGCCGTCTTCTCCCATGGCAATCGAGTCGTGCGTCCAGACATAAATGACCGGCAAACCCATCATGGCGGCCAGCCGGATGGCTCCCCGCGCGTAGTCGCTGAAGACCAGAAAGCTGGCGGCAAACGGGCGCAGCCCTGCCAGCGCCATGCCGCTGGCGGCAGCGCACATGGCATGTTCACGGATGCCGAAATGAAAATTGCGCCCTGCCGGGCTACCGGAAGTGCTGGAGGTGCCGGAATTTGCAGCAGTGCAGGGCGGCTCGAACGCGCCGGCAAAATCAAAGCCCAGGTGGGTTTTGGTGGACGGCGCCAGATCGGCGGCGCCTCCCAGCAGCCACGGCACCCGCGCCGCAAGGGCGTTGAGCACCTGGCCGGCGGCGTCGCGGGTGGCAAGGCCCTTGGCATCGGGTGGGAACGTGGGCAGCTTTGCATCCCAGCCGCTGGGCAGCGTGCCACGCTGCAGGTGCGCAAGCTGCTGCGCCAGGTCGGGGTATTGCGCCTGGTATGCCGCATACAAGGTCTGCCATGCAGCATGTGCATTGGCCCCGCGCTGGCCCAGGTGCGCGCTGAAGTGGGCCTGCACGCCTTCCGGCACGGCGAACTGGGCATCCGGGTCAAAGCCGTAAAACTCCTTGGTCAGGCGCACTTCTTCCGTGCCCAGCGGCTCTCCGTGCGATTCCTTTTCGTCCTGTTTGTGCGGCGCGCCGTAGCCAATGTGGCTTTGCACAATGACCAGCGTGGGCAGATCCTGTGTGCCGCAGAACTGCTGCAGGCACTGCGCAAGCAGCTCGGTGTCGTTGGCATCGGCCACGTGCAGCACCCGCCACCCATAGGCTTCAAAGCGCGCGCCCACGTCTTCGGTGAAGGTGAGTTCGGTGGAGCCTTCGATGCTGATGTGGTTGCTGTCGTAAATCCAGCACAGCTGGCCCAGCCCCAGATGGCCCGCGAGTGAAGCAGCCTCGGCACTGACGCCTTCCATCAGGTCGCCGTCGCTGGCCAGCGCGTAGACCTTGTGGTCGAACAGCGTGAAACCGGGGCGGTTGTAGGTGGCCGCCAGCCAGGCCTGCGCAACCGCCATGCCCACACTGGTGGCCACGCCCTGGCCCAGCGGGCCGGTGGTGGTTTCCACCCCCGTGGTCCAGCCGTGCTCCGGGTGGCCGGTGCAGCGGCTGCCCTGCTGCCTGAAGCTTTGCAGTTCGGCCAGGGTGACCGGCTGCGCTGCAGAGGGATCGTCTGCATCACCGTCTGCGGGCTTTACCC
>JAGOCN010000255.1 GCA_017998735.1 Giesbergeria sp. | reverse complement strand
AACTCCCGCCTGCCCGCGCCCCGGTGGCGCCAGGCCTTTGAACCGCACGGAAACGCCCATGACCCCCGAACTGAAAAAAACCCTCAAGCTCACCCTGCTTGGCATTGCCATTGCCGGCGGCCTTTACTACGCCTGGAACAACCTGCAAGGCGATGGCGAACCGTCTGCCTTTGTCAGCGGCAACGGCCGCATCGAAGCGGTTGAAATCGACGTCGCCACCAAACTGGGTGGCCGGGTGAAAGAGATTCTGGTGCGCGAGGGCGACTTTGTGCAGGCCGGGCAGGTGCTGGGCCACATGCAGGTGCACACGCTGCAGGCGCAGCGCGACGAGGCGGCTGCGCGCCAGCAGCAATCGGTCAGCGGGGTCGACAGCGCCAACGCCCAGGTGGCGGTGCGCCAGAGCGACATTGCCGCTGCCCAGGGCGTGGTGGCCATGCGCGCCAGTGAAATGGACGCCGCCCAGCGGCGCCTGCGTCGCTCTGAAACCCTGGCCAAGGAAGGCGCATCGTCCGCCCAAGAGCTGGACGACGACCGCGCCAGGGTCAGCACCGCCAAGGCCGCCCTGGCAGCAGCGCGCGCCCAGGTCACGGCGGCGCAGGCCGCGCTGACCGCCGCGCGCACCCAGGTGGCCGGCGCCCGCGCCACCGTGACCGCGTCTGAAGCCACGGTCACGCGCATCGACGCCGACATCACCGACAGCGCGCTGGTGGCGCCGCGCGACGGGCGCGTGCAGTACCGCGTGGCGCAGCCCGGCGAAGTGCTGGGCGGCGGCGGCAAGGTGCTCAACATGGTCGACCTGTCCGAAGTCCACATGACCTTCTTTGTGCCAGAGACTGTTGCCGGCCGGCTGGCGCTGGGCAGCGAGGTGCGCATCAAGCTGGACGCCGCGCCCGACTTTGTGGTGCCAGCGCGGCTGACCTTTGTTGCCAGCACCGCGCAGTTCACGCCCAAGACGGTGGAAACCGAAAGCGAGCGCCAGAAGCTGATGTTCCGCGTCAAGGCGCAGATCGACCGCGACCTGCTGCAAAAGCACCTGCAGCAGGTCAAGACCGGCCTGCCAGGCGTGGCATGGATCAAGCTGGACGATGCCACGCCCTGGCCGCCCGAGCTGGCGATGAAGGATGAACTGTGAGCGCTGCAGTGGCGTCTGCGCCTTTGCACCCGCCTGCCGCGCCGGGGCCGGACTGGGTGGTGCGGGTGGAAGGCGTCACGCAGCGCTTTGGCGACACCGTGGCGCTGGACGACCTGACGCTTTCCATTCCCGCCGGCCGCATGGTCGGGCTGATCGGGCCGGACGGTGTTGGCAAGTCCAGCCTGCTGTCGCTGCTGTCGGGCGCGCGCAAGGTGCCAAGCGGCCGCGTGCAGGTGCTGGGCGGCGATATGGCCGAGGCGGCGCACCGCAGTGCGGTCTGCCCGCGCATTGCCTACATGCCGCAGGGCCTGGGCAAGAACCTGTACCCGACGCTGTCGGTGGAAGAAAACCTGCAGTTCTTTGGCCGCCTGTTTGGCCACAACAAGGCCGAGCGGCGCCGCCGCATTGACGACCTGACGCACAGCACCGGGCTGCAGGGCTTTTTGCAGCGCCCGGCTGGCAAGCTCTCGGGCGGCATGAAGCAAAAACTCGGGCTGTGCTGCGCCCTCATCCACGACCCTGATTTGCTGATCCTGGACGAGCCCACCACCGGCGTGGACCCGCTGGCGCGCCGCCAGTTCTGGGACCTGATCGACCGCATCCGGCTGGAGCGCCCCAGCATGAGCGTGCTGGTGGCCACCGCCTACATGGAAGAGGCCGACGGCTTTGACTGGCTGGTGGCCATGGACGAAGGCCGCGTGCTGGCCACCGGCACGCCGCACGAACTGCACCAGCGCACCGGCACCGATGCGCTGGAGTCGGCCTTCATTGCGCTGCTGCCCGAAGAAAAGCGGCGCCAGCACCGCAGCATCGTGCTGCCGCCCTTTGACGACAGCGCCGAGCACGAGATCGCCATCGAGGCCCAAGGCCTGACGGTGCGCTTTGGCGACTTTGTGGCGGTGGACCGCGTGAACTTTCGCATCCGCCGGGGCGAAATCTTTGGCTTTCTGGGCTCCAACGGCTGCGGCAAAAGCACCACCATGAAGGTGCTGACCGGTCTGCTGGAGGCCAGCGAAGGCACCGCCTGGCTGTTTGGCAACGAGGTGGACCCCAAAGACCTGGGCGCCCGCCGCCGGGTCGGCTACATGTCGCAGGGGTTTTCGCTCTACAACGAACTCACGGTGCAGCAGAACCTGGTGCTGCACGCGCGCCTGTTCCATGTGCCCGAGGCCGACATCCCGGCGCGCGTCAAAGAGATGGTGCAGCGCTTCAGCCTGGGCGACTCGCTGGACGCCTTGCCCGACAGCATGCCGCTGGGCATGCGCCAGCGCCTGTCGCTGGCCGTGGCCATGGTGCACAAGCCCGAGCTGCTGATCCTGGACGAACCCACCTCGGGCGTGGACCCGGTGGCACGCGACATGTTCTGGCAGCTGATGATTGACCTGGCGCGCGGCGACGGCGTGACCATCTTCATCTCGACCCACTTCATGAACGAGGCGGCGCGCTGCGACCGCATGTCGCTGATGCACGCCGGCAAGGTGCTGGTCAGCGGCACGCCGGCCGAGCTGGTCAAGAGCCGCAATGCCGACACGCTGGAAGAGGCCTTCATCGGCTACCTGCGGGAGGCCAGTGGCGAGCCCGAACCCGCTGTGGCGACCGACCCCGGCGCTGCGCCAGCGCCGCCAGAGGCCAGCCCGGCCCAGCCCAGTCAACCCAAACGCCACTGGTTCAGCTTTGCGCGCGCCTTCAGCTACATGCTGCGCGAAACGCTGGAGCTGCAGCGCGACCCGCTGCGCGCCGCCATGGCCATGGTGGGCAGCCTGGTGCTGATGTTCATCATGGGCTATGGCATCACCATGGACGTGGACGAGCTGCCGTATGCGGTCATCGACCGCGACCAGACTACCCTCAGCCGCGACTACACGCTCAATCTGTCGGGCTCGCGCTATTTTCTGGAAAAGCCGCCGCTGCGCGACTACGACGACCTCGACCAGCGCATGCGCAGCGGCGAGTTGGCGCTGGCCATCGAGATACCGCCCGGCTTTGCCCGCGACGTGGCGCGCGGCCAGCCGGTGCAGGTGGGCGCCTGGATCGACGGCGCCATGCCGTCGCGAGCGCAGACGGTGCAGGGCTATGTCAATGGCATGCACGCCGGCTGGCTGGCCGACCAGGGGGCGCGCAGGCTGGTGTCGGGCGCGGCAGCCAATGTCGGGGCGATAGAGACGCGCTTTCGCTACAACCCCGATGTGAAAAGCCTGCCCTCCATGGTGCCGGCCGTCATTCCCATGATGCTGATGATGCTGCCGGCCATGCTGACCGCGCTGTCGGTGGTGCGCGAGAAAGAGCTGGGCTCGATCATCAACTTCTATGTCACGCCCGTCACGCGCATCGAGTTCCTGCTGGGCAAGCAACTGCCCTACATCGTGCTGGCAATGGTGAGCTTTCTGCTCATGGTGCTGATGGCGGTGACGCTGTTTGACGTACCCATCAAGGGCAGTTTCTGGACGCTGTTTGTCGGCGCCATCGCGTATTCGGTGTGCGCCACCGGGCTCGGCCTGTTTGCCTCCACCTTCACCAAAAGCCAGGTGGCGGCCATGTTCATGACCATGATCGGCACGCTGATCCCGGCGATCCAGTTCTCCGGAATGATCGACCCGGTGTCTTCGCTGGAAGGGGTGGGCGCGTTCATCGGCAACATCTACCCGACCACGCACTTTCTGAACATCAGCCGCGGCGTGTTCAACAAGGCATTGGGCTTTGCCGACCTGCATGCATCGCTGTGGCCGCTGTTCGTGGCCATTCCGGTGATTTTGGGGATCTCGGTCACTTTGCTCAGAAAGCAGGACAGCTGATGCGTTTTCTTGCCAACGTTTTGCGCCTCGGCGTCAAGGAGCTGTGGAGCCTGTGGCG
>JAGOCN010000254.1 GCA_017998735.1 Giesbergeria sp. | reverse complement strand
TGCCCGGCGGGCAGGGCCAGCTGGGTGCGGTCCAGCGCCAGCCATTCGGTTTCGCCACTGAGCGAACAGCGCCAGCCGTGCTGGGTGCTCTGGCCAAAGGTGCGCACCGCCTTGGCTGCGGCCAGCGTGCGTTCGGCCAGGTCGTGGATGGCCGGGTACAGCACGCCGGGACTGGGCGTGAAAAACGTGGACTTGCGGCCCTTGGCGTCCACCATGTGCAGCTCTTTCTGCAACAGCTTCCAGGCACTGGTGGCCAGAAAACCACAGGGTTTGACTGCACCTGAACCCGTACCCGAACCCGAACCTGCAGCAAAAAACGGACGCATGGCCTCTGACAGCTGCGCCACGTCCAGCCCGGCCGGGTGCCCGACGGCGCAGGTGCCAGAAGCGCCGGCAGGGGCGCTGACCAGAGAAAACGGCACCGCCGCCCAATGCACTTCCGGAAAACCCTGCAGCTGCTCGCGCATCTGGGCAAACGGGGTCGGTGTGCGTTCGGGGTGGATGTCGGCCTCGGGGTGGCGCACGGCCTGCAGCAGTTCGCGCACCACGGCTTCGCCCACGCCCTGCAGCCACTGGCGCACTGCACACTCCACCTGTTCGGCAATCTGGCGCGCCTGGCTGCGCGGCACGATGGCCACAAAGCGGTTGGGCAGCGCAGCAGAAAACAAAGGGTTGCTGTCGGTTGCGCCCCGGCTCCATGCGCAGTCCTCGAACAATGCTGCGGGCAGGCCCTGCCCGTCGCGCAGCCACAGGTCCACCTGCGGCACGCCGCGCAGGCGCGGAAACACAATGGCGTCGGGGCCAAGCTGCTCGCAGACCACCCGCATGCCCTCCCACGACAGGCGCGCCAGCAGGTGCGATCCGGCCCACAGGTCTTCCATCTTGCGCGCCACCGCAATGAAGGGTTGCACCGGGCCAATGGACAGGCTGAGCAGAGCGGCTTCGCCATCGGGGTCGGCGGCAAAAGCGCCGGCAAACGCGGATGTCAGGTCCAGGTGGTCCCACAGCGAATGGTCCGGGGTGCGGGGGTCGGCAGGCAGCAGCTGCCACAGCTCGCCCAGCCGGTTATTGTGGTTTTTGTCCAGTTCCGGGCCAAAACGCCACAGCGTCAGCAGCGTCTTGCGCCAGTCCCGCACGTCGGCGCTGGCAGAGTCTTTGGGGCTCAGCGCACCCAGCAGATCGCCCATGCGGTTGAAACTGAGTTCCTTGATGCTCTCAAAGTCCCCGTCAGACAGCCCGCCGTGTTTGCCCAGGTCGTACTGGCAGCCTGTCAGAGGATGGATCAGCACCGGCTGCTGGTTCCAGCGCACCTGTGCCCATGGCGCCACCTGCCAGGTGCTGCCCCTGGCGGTGGTGGTTTGCTCCAGAGGCCACTGCGGCCGGTCTGCCGCAGCCGCCCAGCTGTCGGCGCGCTGCACATGGCGGTACATGTCGGCAGAAATGCCCTGCTGGAACACTGTGCGCACCAGCGCCTCGTCGTTGCCGGGGTCCATGGAGGCGGTGACAGCGGCGCTGTGGGCGCCGCCCTGCAAACCCAGCAGGCGCTCCATCGCCTGGCTGCGGCCGTTTTCGTGGCCGGCCGGGTCGCGCAGCAGCACCAGGGCTTTTTCTGCCGGGTCGTGCAAGCGGGCCGCAACCTTGGTTTGCCAGAGGGTGTCTTGGGGGGTGGTGGTCATGGCAGTGTTTCCGGGAAAGAAAAAAGTCAGGCGTCCAACCGGACAAGGTGCTTTGCGTCCTGCAAGGTGTTGAACACCGCAGTCCAGGCAGCCAGCAGCTCACTGGGCTCCATGCGTGGCCCGTTGCCTGCAGGAATGGCGTGCGGCATGGCAAAAATGCGCACGCTCAGGCCCTTGCCCTCCGGTGCAGGCACCACCTTCCAGCGCAGCGGGCTGGGCATGCGCCCCGGCGTGGCAAAACCCAGTGCAGGACGCAGGTCCTTGCCGCCCAGCGCCTTGAGGCTGGTACGCACATTCCTGCGCTCCACGGCAATGAATTCCATGGCCTTGCCCCAGTCTTTCAGTGGCTCTTTGCTGTGCCACAGGGCCGGTTTCCCCTGGTGGGTGGCCAGCGACATGGCCCAATCGTTCTTCAGGCAGTCCTGCAAGGGGCGGGCATAGCGCTGCATCTGTGTAGCCGTGAGCGGTTTGGCCTCCAGCACCTGCAAGGCACCCCATCCGCCCCGGCTGCGGCTGCCCATCAAACCAAAGGCATTGGCCAGGGACGCCACCTCGTCCAGCCGCGCCATGTGTTCCTGTGGTGCAGCCAAGCGCAGCACGCGGGTGCTTTCGCCATGGGGCGTCGCCTTGATGCCTGTGCGGTTGGGCTGGTCAACGCGGTCCACCAGTCCGTACCAGGCGTAGCTGGTGTCCAGGCTTTTGCGCATGTCGTCCACGCCTTGCTGCTTGCCCAGCGTCCAGGCATTGGCATCTGCCGCAGCACCGTCCACCAACCGTATTCGTACCAGGCTCTGGCGCCCATGGACTTGCACCGGCTTGGCGTTGCCTTCGGGCACATGCCAGTCATCCTCCAGCCACGCATGGCCAAACAACATGCCCTCTTCGTGCCGCATGGTTTTCACATCCACCCTATCGAAGCCCCGCTCGGCCGCGTAGGCCACGCGCCACCACTGGCGCAGCAGTGCCTTGAACGGCGGGGTGCGCCACTGACCTTCCTGAAAGGCATTGCCCAAAAAGGCGGGGGTGTTGAACTGAAGGGTGAGTTGCGTGGTCTTCATGGCGGCCCAAGGTACATGCATCAAATTGTGACGAATGGGCGCAACTGTAGGCGATAACGCTGCAGCCCTTTTGCCTGGCAAGCTTGCCGGCGCCAAAGGCTTGCCGCCGGGGTCTTGCATCTGCACCCGGAACCACAGACACCGTTTTGCAGGGCATGCAAGGTGTACCCAGGCTGGCAAGCTTGTTGCTTCCCCCTGCGCTGCTGTGCGTTCACACAATCGACCATCGACAACCTGCAACCCCAACCAAGGATCAGCCCCATGCACATCGACTGGACGGAAATTGCTGTCTCCGCCGGTGCTGGCAACACCACCGCTGCCGCTGCTGCCGCCGTCCAGGCTGGCAAGCTTGTCGCAGCCCCCGGCACCGCTGCCGCTGCACACAATCACCCCATCGACAGCCTGCAACCCCACCCAAGGAGCACCCCATGAGCATCGACTGGACTGAAATTCTGGCGGCAGCCGCAGCAGCCGCCGCTGCCGCCGCCGCAGCGGCCATTGCAGACGCGCTGACCGCGGACTGACCGGGCGCGCCCTGCGCCGCAGCGCCCTGGCAGGCCCCGCCTTCAAAAAGGACGCGCCGGCTTCTGCTTCAGCGCCAAGCCCTTGTTTTCACCCAACCCCACCCGACCCAACCCGTCTTCAAAACCCAAGGAAACCTGAAAAATGACCATTCACCAAGCCTTCACTGCCGGCATTGCTGGCGAAAAACTCTCCCGCGCCCTCACCGGCACCAGCGAAGTCAGCGCCGGCCGCAGCTTGGTGGCCACCGGCTCGGGCGCCCTGATCGGTGGCGTGGCCACGGGCAGCGTGGTGGTGGCGGCCAGCACCGTCGGACTTACAGCCCTTGTAGCCACCACTGCTCCCCTGGTCATTCCCGTGGCCGTGGTGGCGGGCGTCTTCAGCCTGGTACGAAGCCTCTGGGACTGACTGCACCGGGCCGGGCAGGGACGGTCCGGGGCTGAAACGAAGCCCTGAACCAAAGTGCATGGCAAGAACGCGGCTAAGATCGCGGGCTGAAAAAGCCGGAAACAGAGCGCAGCGAACCGAGTTGACATGAGTGCCAGAAAAGACATCTTTTTGCCAGTCGAAAAAATCCATAAAGGCCCTTGCAAGTCCTTGTCATGGAACGTTTTTTCGGAGCTGGCGGTTTCTGGCCTGCCCTGATTTCAAAGGGATTAAGACGATGCTACGTGGGTCTGTCAGCAAGTGTTGCACGTTTCTGGCCTGCCCTGATTTCAAAGGGATTCAGACTGGGCC
>JAGOCN010000015.1 GCA_017998735.1 Giesbergeria sp. | reverse complement strand
TTCACCCCGCCAGGGATCAAAGCCTGGGCACGTTCAAAAAGGGCCAGGTTGCGGTCGGTGGGAGTGCCAGCGGGATTGCCAGCGAAATTGCCAGAGGAGGAAGGGCGGAAGGTGGTGTCAGTGTTTGGTGTCATGGGAAGGAAGTGCAAAGCCGTCGAGCGACGGCAGTTCGATGTCGGTGCTGCCTGTGGCGATAGTCGGGGCAGCCATTGTGTCCGGGGACAGGGTGCCCGCACTGCCCGGGGCGGCTTGGCCAGACGGGGTGCTGTTTTCGTCCCCGTCCTCGCTGTCTGTCTCGCTTTTTTCTTCTTCTTCGTCTTCGTCTTCGGGTTCGGCCCAGAACATGCGGTCCGGTACGACATGGCCCATGCCGGGTCTGAAGCCCGCACCCAGGCAGTGGTCCAGGTAGTTGAAAGCCTCGCCGCAGGCTTCGGGCAGATCACAGCCGCAGCCTATCAGCGCCGTGAGCGCCGCAGAAAGCGTGTCGCCGGCGCCAGTGAAGGTGGCGTCAAACAGCTCGAAGCGGCTGCTGCACAGCACCGTGTTGGGGGAGGCGAGCACGTTTTCCACAAACTGCTTCGGCTGGGGAATGCCGGTGACCAGCGTGTAGGGCACGCCGTGTTCGGCAGCGGCGGCGGCCAGATCGCGTGCCGTGGGGCTGGCGTCGCTGCGCCAGTCGGGCAAAAGCCAGCGCCACAGGGTGCTGTGGTTGCCCACCAGCACGGTGGTCTGCGGCAGCAGCAGTTCCTGGAAGGCGTCTAGGTACTGGTCGATGCGATCGTCTTCCCACCACGACAGGTTGGGCATGTAGCTGACCACCGGCAGCTGGGCGTAATCACTGGTGATTTCTGCCAGTGCGGCAATGTTTTCCGGGCTGCCGACAAAACCGATCTTGATGGCCTGCACTGGCAGGTCTTCCAGGGCCGCGCGTGCCTGCTCGGTCACGGAGTCGCTGTCAAAGCTGCAATGGTCAAAAATTTCAGAGGTATCGCGAATGTAAGATCCTGTGACAATTGATACTGCGTGGCCCCCCACCGAAATGACGGTGGCAATGTCTGCTGTCAGTCCGCCCGCGCCACTGGGGTCGTTGGCATTGGCCACCAAAATGCAGGATGGCATGGGGTTTTCATTGGTGGCGTTGGAAGAAAACAACGCGGAATTGCTGGAAGAAGGAGATGCCATGGACCTTTTCCTTGGTGATCAGCGTGCCAAACATACGCAACCGGCTGTGATGCCTTGATACAATAGTTGCATTCTATGTGAAGGCAATTTAAGCTGTGATCGATTCAAAAACATGGATATGCCTGGTGTGCGGATGGGTCTATGACGAAGCCGCAGGCGCACCCGAGCATGGTATTGCCGCCAACACGCCCTGGGAGCAGGTTCCGTCCGACTGGATCTGTCCGGACTGCGGAGCAGGCAAAAAGGATTTTGAAATGATTGAAATATGAATCGCATCCATGGCCTTGTGCCAGTCGTGCCTTTTTTTCTTAGTGCAGGGAGCAGCAAGTGACTGGCAACAATACCTCGATGAAGGTGCTTGTGGTCGATGACAGCAACACCATTCGCCGCAGTGCAGAGATCTTTCTCAAGCAGGGCGGGCACCAGGTGATGCTGGCGGACGACGGCTTCGATGCGCTGGCCAAGGTCAACGATTATGAGCCGCAGCTGATTTTCTGCGACATCCTCATGCCCAAGCTCGACGGCTACCAGACCTGCGCCATCATCAAGCGCAACCCGCGCTTTGCCAACACCCCGGTGGTCATGCTGTCGTCCAAGGACGGCATTTTCGACAAGGCACGCGGGCGCATGGTGGGCTGCCAGGAGTACCTCACCAAACCTTTCACCAAAGACCAGCTGCTGCAGACCGTGCGGCAACTGGGAATTCCAAACAGCGGAGCCATTTAATGCCCATCAAGAGAGTCCTGGTCGTTGACGATTCAAAAACCGAGCTGATGTTTCTGACCAACATGCTGCAAAAGAAGGGCATGGAGGTGTGCACCGCTGAAAACGCCGAAGAAGCCATGCGGCGCCTGGCCGAGCAAAAGCCCGACCTGATCCTGATGGACGTGGTGATGCCTGGCCAGAACGGCTTTCAGCTCACGCGGGCCATCTCGCGCGACCCGCTGTATGCCGATGTGCCGATCATCATGTGCACCAGCAAGAACCAGGAAACCGACCGGGTCTGGGGCATGCGCCAGGGGGCGCGCGACTACATCACCAAGCCGGTGAATGCAGACGAGCTGCAAGCCAAAATTGACGCCCTGAACTGAGACGCACCCCGCCATGGCCAATCGCGAAGCACTCCGGGAACTGCAGTTACGCCTTGCCAGCCGCCTTCAGGCGGCCAAGACCGAAGGCGCGTCCGTGTCGTCCTGGCTGGCAGTGGAGCTGGCGGGCAATCCTTACCTGGTCCCGCTGGCACATGCCGGCGAGATTTTTTCCTGGCCCGTGGTGCAGCCTGTGCCCTATACGCAGGACTGGTTTCTGGGCGTGGCCAATCTGCGCGGCGGTCTGGCCGGCGTGATCGATCTGGTGCGTTTCATGGGCGATGCCCCGGTGCGCACCGAGCAGGCCATGGCCGAGACCAGCCTGCTGGCCCTGAATGCGGCACTCGAACTCAATGCCGCCTTGTTGATCGACCGCCTTGCCGGCCTGCGCGGCACGGACGCCTTCGAGTCCTGCGAGCCGCCCCCCGAAGACGCGCCGTTGTTTTTCGGCAATGTCTACCGCGATGGCGCCGGGGTGTGCTGGCAGGAGCTGGACCTGCAAGCCTTGTCGCAGCATCCCGAATTTCTGGGCATCAGCGCCTGATCACTTTTTGAAAGTTGCACCATGTCTGTCAATAAGCTGGGAAATATGTTCAGCAAAACCACCGATGAAGCCCAGGTTTCAAGGAGCGGAGCGCTGGTGATGGAAGCCGGGACGCCGTCTGCGGAAGACGATTCCCTGGACCTCGGTCAGCGCGATCCGTACCAGAACGAACAGTTCAACAGTGTGCAGGGCGACCCCAACGCGCCGGACGATGAGGTCTGGAACGCGGATGCCGACCAGACAGACATCGTGACCCTGCCGCTGCTGGGCAAAGCCACCGTGGGCACGCACCAGAAGCGGTTGCTGATATTGCTGGCCGTGGGTGTGCTGGTGCTGGGCCTGATTGCCGGCTGGGTGCTGCAGCAGGCCGATCGCGGTTCGCAACAGCTTGCCTCCACCGGACAGACGCTGATGCAGTCGCAGCGCCTGGCCAAGTCGGTGTTGCAGGCGTTGGTGGGCAGCCCGCAGGCTTTCCCTGACGTGGCGCAAAGCTCGGACGTGCTGGCGCGCAACGTGCGCGCACTCAACAGCGGCGATGCCGCCCTGAACGTGCAGGCCGTGGGCGAATCGTTTCAACCCGAGCTGACCACCGTCATGCCCTTGATGGAGCGGGCCGAGCGCAATGCCGCCGTGGTGATGGGCCAGCAAAAGATCCTGACCCAGGTGGGCGAGGCACTGCGTACCATCAACCGCCAGTCGGCCGACCTGCTGGAAATTGCCGAAACCGTGTCGTCCCTCAAGCTGCAGCAGAACGCGCCTGCGCCCGAGATTTCTGCTGCCGGCCAGCTGGTGATGCTGACGCAGCGCATCGGCAAATCCGCCAACGAATTCCAGACCAACGAAGGCGTCAGTTCCGAGGCCGTGTTCCTGCTGGGCAAGGACTTGAATGCCTTCCGCGAACTCACCCAGGGCCTGCTGGACGGCAACCCGGAACTGCGCCTGACGCCCACCCGTGACGAGCAGACGCGCGAACAGCTGCAGGAACTGACGCGGGTGTACGAAGAAACGCGCACCCAGGCCAGTGCCATTCTGGGCAACCTGCAGGGCCTGGTGTCGGCCCGCGAAGCACAGACCGCCATCCTGGCCGACAGCGAGCCGCTGCGCCAGCAACTGGAAACCCTGCAGAACAAGCTTTCATCGCAAACCGGCATCGGTGCCGGACAGTTTGCCGCGCTGGTGCTGGCAGCGCTGTTCGTGATTTTGTGCGGTGTCGGCATCTCGCGTGTGCAGCTGCTCGACAGCCGCAGCCGCCAGAAGACAGCCGAGACACAGCACAAGGATGCCCAGCGCCAGGAGCTGGAAGCCAAGCGCATCAACGATGCCAACCAGGCGGCCATTTTGCGGCTGATGAACGAACTGCAATCGGTGGCCGAGGGTGACCTGACGCAGGAAGCGACCGTGACCGAAGACATCACCGGCGCCATCGCCGACTCGGTCAACTACACGGTGGAAGAGCTGCGCCACCTGGTGGGCAGCGTGCAGAACACGGTGACGCGGGTGGCCCAGACCACCGCCCAGGTGGACAGCACCTCGACCGAGCTGCTGGCCGCTTCCACAGAGCAGCTGCGCGAGATTCGCGAAACCGGTCGTTCGGTGCTGGACATGGCAACCCGCATCAATGGCGTTTCTGCCCAGGCCCAGGAATCGGCCACGGTGGCGCGCCAGTCGCTGGAAGCTGCCGATTCAGGCCTTCAGGCCGTGCAAAACGCCATTGGCGGCATGAATTCGATCCGCGACCAGATCCAGGACACCTCCAAGCGCATCAAGCGCCTGGGCGAGTCGTCGCAGGAGATTGGCGAAATCACCGAACTGATTTCCGACATTACCGAGCAGACCAACGTGCTGGCGCTCAACGCTGCCATCCAGGCCGCTTCTGCGGGCGATGCCGGACGGGGCTTCTCGGTGGTGGCAGAAGAAGTGCAGCGGCTGGCCGAACGCTCGGCAGATGCCACGCGCCAGATTGCCGCGCTGGTGAAAGCCATTCAGACCGACACCCAGGATGCCGTGGCCGCCATGGAGCGTTCCACGCAGGGTGTGGTGGAGGGTGCACGCCTGTCCGACAGTGCCGGTACCGCGCTGACCGAGATCGACCGCGTGTCGCGCCGCCTGGCTGAACTGATCGAGCAGATTTCTTCTTCCACGTCGCGCGAAGCCACCATGGCCAACGAAGTGGCAGACAACATCCAGCACATCTTTGCCGTGACTGAACAGACCGGCGAAGGCACGCGGTCCACGGCACAGCAGGTGCGTGAGCTCTCGCATATGGCCGAAGAGCTGCGCCAGTCCGTGGCGCGCTTCAAGATTGCCTGACGTACCGACCAACGCGACAGGCTGAGTGCCGTCAGGAATGAATTCATGCAATCCATTGATACTGTGAAACCCCCGAGCTTCGGAGAATTTCAGGGCGAACAGGACCTGGGTCCGCTGGCCTGGGTGCTGGATGAGCTGCGCAAATCCCTGGACGGCGCAGTCAAGTCGCTGCGCCGCTTTGTTTACGAAGCAGACATGGGCCGGGGGGGCGACCTGGCGGCGCTGGACGCAGCTCCCTTGCGGCTGGCACGCCAGCAGTTGCACCAGGTGGGCGGAGCCCTGGAGATGGTGGGCATGGCTGCACCTGCCATGGTGCTGCGCACCATGGAGTCCGCTGTGCAGAAATTCGTGCAGCGCCCGGAGATGTGCACCGACGAGGCGGCCGGGGTGCTGGAGCGTGCGAGTTTTGCGCTTGGTGAATACCTGGACAACGTGCTGGCCGGCAAGACCGTGTCGGCCGTGGCCCTGTTTCCCCAGTACCGGGACGTGCAAGGCATCAATGGCGTCTCCAGCATCCACCCGGCCGACCTGTGGCCGGTGGAGCGCAGGTTTCGCGAGCCTGATCTGGCACTGACCGTTGCTGCATTGCCCTATGGGCCGGTGGCACGGGCACGCCTGGACCAGGCCGTGTTGAGGATCGTCAAGAGCGCGGACACGGACGCTGCCCGCGAACTGCGCGAGGTCTGCCTTGGCCTTGCGGCTGCGCAGGATTCCCCGCGCCTGCGTGCATTCTGGAAGATCGGTGCCGGCTTCTTCGAGGCTTTCAGCCTGGGCCTGTTCAAGCCCGACGTGTATGTCAAGCGCGTGGCCTCGCGCATCCTGATGCAGTACGCCGCCCTGGCCAAGGGCGATCCGGTTCTGACGGAGCGTCTGGTGCAGGACCTGCTGTTTTTCTGTGCGCAGGCGGACACCGGCATCGCAGGCCAGGCACCGGTCCTGGAAGCGGTGCGCAGGGTGTTTGCGCTGGAGCGCTTTCCTGCCGTGGACTACGAGGCGCGGCGCTTTGGGCGCTTTGACCCGGCTGCGCTGGCGCAGGCGCGCAAACGCATTGCAGCGGCCGCCGAAACCTGGGCCGCCCTGGCGGGTGGCGACCGCAACAAATTCAAGCAGACATCCGACCAGTTCAGCCTGGTCTGCGATTCGCTGCGCAAGCTCCAGCGCAGCAGCGAAGGCCTGGCCCTGGCGCTGACGCGCGCGGTGGACCAGACGGTTGCTGCAAACGAGCCGCCCTCGGCCAGCCTGGCCATGGAAGTGGCCACCTCGGTGCTGTACCTGCAGGCTGCCCTGGAAGAGCTGGACACGCCGCCTGAGCAACTGGCACAGCGCGCCCAGCGGCTGGCCGAGCGCCTGGACCGCGTGTGCGCTGGTGCCGAGCCCGAGCCGCTGGAGTCGTGGATGGAAGAGCTGTACCGGCACTTCAGCGACCGCCAGACCATGGGCAGCGTGGTGGGCGAGCTGCGTTCCACGCTAGGCGAAGCCGAGCGTGCCATGGACCAGTTCTTTCGCGACCCGCAGAACACGGTGTCGCTGGCCACGGTCCCCACCTTTCTTGGACAGATGCGCGGCGTGCTGTCGGTGCTGGGTCTGGACCAGGCATCGCTGGCAGTGGCGCGCATGTCCGAGACGGTCGAGCACCTGCTCAGCGGCCAGATCAGCGGCGCCAGCGAACGCCAGCAGACCTTTGAAAAATTGGGCAACAGCCTGGGCACCCTGGGTTTCATGGTGGACATGCTGAGCTACCAGCGCACACTGGCCCGCAAGCTGTTCGTCTACGACGAAGCCCTGGGCGAACTGCGCTCCCTGATGGGGCGTGACCGCGTGCGCGAGGGCGACGCACTGCACGGGCAGGAGCAGGACTTGTTGCGCGAGCAGCGCTCGGGCGAGGTACTGCCTCTGGTGCAAGCACCGTTGGCAGAACCGGCCCCTGCCTTTCTTCTGCCAGTGGAAGAGGAACCCCTGGCAAAGACGGCTGCACCCCAGGCAGATGCTGCCTCCGCGCTGTTCGACCTGCCAAACTTGCCAAACGTGCCAAAGCTGGCAATGGAAGCCAAAGCCTTGCAGACCCCTGCAGAGGCCTTGCCCCAGGTGCCTGAGGCTTTGCCCGAGCTGCCTCTTGTTGCGGAGCAGATGGCAAAAACCCTGCCTGTGGAGACTGTGCAGCCTGCGGATATTGCCGAAGAAAGGGTTGCAGAGCCTCAGGAGGCCGCGGTTTCTCCGGGTGCAGAAGTGCAGACCAAACCGTCCGATGCCGCTGTTTCTGCCCCTGTATTGGCCGTGCCGGAGGCAGCGCCAACGCTGGTGTCTCGTCCTGCTCTGGCCATGGACGATGAATTGCTGGAGATCTTTCTGGAAGAGGTGCGCGAGGTTGAAGCCAACGGCATGGCAGCGCTGCAAATCCTGCAGGCAGAGCCTGGCAACCTGAGCGAACAGACCACTTTGCGCCGGGCGTTCCACACGCTCAAGGGCAGTTCGCGCATGGTCGGTCTGAACGAGTTTGGCGCCGCAGCCTGGTCCATGGAGCAGCTTCTCAATGCCTGGCTGGCAGAACAAAAGCCCATGGATGCGCCGCTGCTGCAGTTGGCCGGACAGGCACTGCAGGGTTTTGGACACTGGGCAGATGCCATTGCCACAGACAATGCCGGTGCCTGGCAGGCGTCGGCTTTCGTTCAGGCTGCCGAGGCACTGCAGCAAGGCGCCGGGCAGCCTGTGCTGCTGTTGCTGCCCACTGAGGCAGGAGTGGCCAGTGCCACGGACACCACGCTGCAAGTCGAGAGCCTGGAGTCTGCGGACGGTCTGGATGCTCTGGAGCCGGCTGTTGCAGCGCCTGCACATGACAGCGGTTTCGCCATCGAAGAAGAAAATTCGCTTTTGCCGGAGGCACCACTGGAAGGTGCTTCTGCCTCTGCATCCGAGGCGCTGTTTGGCGCAGAGTACGCAGAACAGCCGAAGCAGAAAGAGCAACAAGACCAGGGTCAGGGTCAGACACAAGAGGCAGAGGCAGAGGCAGAGGCCTTCCTGCTGGAGCCGGCGGACTTTGCCGATACGCAGACCTTTCAGGACAGCGATGGCGCAGAGCATCCGGAGTTCTTGCCGGATGGCCTGTTGGCACAACCCGCCAGCGAGGGCGTTGCAGACTGGGCAGCACCCGCGCCGGAAGCCAGTGCGCCTGTACCTTTGGCAGATGCAGAAGAAATTGACTTTTCCGAGTTTTCTGCTGCGCTTGCCGATGCCGATGCCGATGCCGATTCAGTTCCAGAAGCAACCATCCATCCCGATGTCGATGCTTCTGTTGAAACAAGTGCAGATGCGGCCGATACGGCAGATGTAGCCCTGCAGGTTGCCGATGCAACACCTGCGGCAGTGCAGGAATCCAACACTGCGGAGCAGGTGCAAGCCGACTCGCTGACGCAGCCATTGCAAGAAACAGAACCAGAAGCACAAACAGAAGCCGCCACAGAAGCAGCAGACGCGTTTGCCTTGTCCGAACCGGAAGGCGAAGCGCTGTGGCCAGCCGCTGTGCAGCCACAGGAAACCGGGCAACCGGAAGACTTGGTGTCTTCGCAAGAGGCCCCGGCCCTGGCTCCTGCCCCAGACACTGGCGATGTGCCACTTGAAGTGTTGGCGGTGGAAACATTGCAGTCCACACCGGACTTCACGGCAGTGGCAGGCGAGGAAACCTTGCAGGACGCAGTGCCAGCGTCTGCGGAAATTGAAACCGAAACCGAAACCGAAGCCGAAGCCGAAGCCAGGACTGAGGCTGAAACCGTTATCGATATTGATGCCGATGTCCCGAGCGAAACGGACAGGCAGCCCCTGGTGCTGGAAGAAAGCGCAGTCAGCACGGAAAAAGACCTTGCTGTTGCAGAAGACGGCATTGCCCAGGAAGAAACCCAGGCGCCCGCGCAATCCGCAGAGCTGCAGGAGCCTGCCATGGACGCCCTGGATGCGCCTGAAATGGAAATGGCCGGTACTGAAAGCCAGGACATGGACATGCTGGACATGTCTGCCTTGCCTGAGCCTGAAGCCGCATTGGCGGGTGCCCATTCTGAGGGTCTTGAACTGCAGGCGTCTGAACTGGAAGAAGCCACAACAGCCCAGGCAGGGCTGCCTTCGGACACCGAGGTACCGGCTGCCGATGAACCTGTCACGCATGCCGATGCGGATACAGATGCCGATGCAGATGCCCTCCACAGTTCGGCGCTGGAGCTGCGCGAAGACGAAACCACCAAGGCCATCGGTTCGCTGCGCATTGGCACGGCGCTGTACAACGTCTACCTGAACGAAGCAGACGAGTGGTCACGGGAGCTGGACGCGGTACTGCAGGGCTGGGCGCTCAAACCCGACAGGCCGGTGCCCGAGGTCGCCATTGCGCTGGCGCATTCCATGGCCGGCAGCTCTGCCACTGTCGGGTTCATGGACCTGTCCAGCACCGCGCGGTTGCTGGAGAATGCCCTGATGCATGTGCAGCTGCAGCAGCAGGATCTGCACACGCAGATACCGGTGTTCGTGGCTGCCAGCGAAGACATGCGCCGCCTGCTGCACCAGTTTGCAGCCGGTTTCCTGAAAGAGGCCAATGGCTTGGTGCAAGAGGATCTGCGCGAAATTCTGGCCACCGATCTGGGAGTCGCTCCTGCGCACACCGGCATTGAGGACCTGATGGAGCAGGCCAGTGCGGCTGAAGAAGGCGATGAAGGCAGCACCAGTGCACCAGCCTTGGCGGATTTTGCAGAGGAAGCGACCCTGGCAGAGGTTGAGGAGCCTGGGGATGCGTCTGTGGCAACCGATGTCTCCGATTCCGATTTTGCCGAACTGTCTGCATGGGTGTCTGCATCCGAGTCCGGGTTTGCCGAAGCGCCTGCCTGGGTTTCTGCATCCGAGCCTGAGCCCGAACTGCAGCCTGCTTCCGAATTCGAGCAGGAGCCGGAGCCGGAATCTGAACCTGCATCCGCGTTCGCAGAAATGCCCGCGCTGCCGGCAATGGCCGAGCAGCAAGAGGCACCCGCAGTGCAGTTCCATGTGGACGGCATTGAAAACGTTTCTGCACTGGCGGGCGGTCTGGTCAGCGATGTGGACGACGACATCGATGTGCTGGACGTGATCGATCCCGACCTGTTCGAGTTCTTCGAGGACGAAGCACTCGAACTGCTGCCCAATCTGGGAGGCGCCCTGCGCCAGTGGATGGCGCAGCCGGACCATGGCTCTGCGCGCAGCGAAGTGCTCAGAGCCTTGCACACCCTCAAGGGCAGTTCGCGCCTGGCAGGGGCCATGCGCCTGGGCGAAATGGCGCACCGCATGGAATCGGCCATCGAAGAACTGGACTTTGAGACCGTGCAGTCGCAAGACATCGAACCGCTGCTGGCCAGCTTCGATGGCCTGCAGGCCAACTTTGAAGTGCTGCGCGCTGTTTCCGTCGATCCGCAGATCGAGCAGCCGGACCCACCAGCGTCTGCAGAAACACCTGCAGCTGCTTCGGTGCAGGTCGCGGGCGTGGAAGAGGCCGGGCTGCGCCAGACCCGGGCTGCGGCAGTGCCTTCCGCGCTGTCAAGGCCGGTGGCGCGTCCGGCATTGCTGCGCGCCTCTGCAGGCCAGTCGGTGCGGGTGCGCGCGCAGCTGCTCGACCGCCTGGTCAACCAGGCGGGCGAGGTGATGATCACGCGCTCGCGTCTGGAAGCACGGCTGGGGCAGCTCAAGGGCTCCATGACCGACCTGTCGGGCAACCTGGAGCGCCTGCGCCAGCAGCTGCGCGACATCGAGGTGCAGTCCGAGTCGCAGATGCAGTCCCGTCTGGCGTTGACGCGCGATTCGGGTGCCGGTTTCGATCCTCTGGAGTTCGACCGCTTCACGCGTGTGCAGGAGCTGACCCGCATGATGGCCGAGTCGGTGAACGACGTGGCCACGGTGCAGCGCAACCTGCAGCGTGCCATCGATGGCACCGAGGACGAGCTGGTGGCGCAGGGCCGCCAGGCACGCGAACTGCAGCGCGACCTGCTGCGCACACGCATGGTGGAGTTCGAAGGCATTTCCGAGCGCCTGTACGCCGTGGTGCGCCAGTCGTCGAAGGAAACCGGCAAGCAGATCAAGCTGGAAATCACCGGCGGCGCGATTGAAATGGACCGCGGCGTGCTGGACCGCATGACGCCTGCCTTCGAGCACTTGCTGCGCAACTGCGTGGCCCATGGCATCGAAGCGCCCGAGTTGCGCCAAGCCGCAGACAAGCCGGTGGCCGGCACCATCACGGTCGCCTTGAAGCAGGAAGGCAATGACGTTTCGGTGGAGTTCCGGGACGACGGCGCCGGGCTGGACGTGGGGCGCATCCGGGCCAAGGCCCTGGCGCAAGGACTGATTTCGCCCGACGCGCATGTGGGCGAAGCCGAGGCAGCGCAGCTGATTTTCACGCCCGGCTTCACCACGGCCTCCGTGGTGAGCGAGATTTCCGGGCGCGGCATCGGCATGGACGTGGTGCGCTCCGAGGTCAACGCCTTGGGCGGGCGCGTGGAAACCACCACGCACAGCGGCCAGGGCAGCTCGTTCCGCATGGTGCTGCCCCTGACCACGGCAGTGACGCAGGTGGTGATGCTGCGCATGGGCAAGCTGTCCATGGGCGTGCCGGCCAGCCTGATCGACGTCGTGCGCCGCGTGCCGGAGGCCGAAGTGCTGGCCGCCTACGAAACCGGCAGTTTTGCCGTGGGCGACACCACCGTGCCGTTCTACTGGGGCGGGCAGTTGCTGCAGTCTTCCAGTCGCAGCAACGAAGCTGCGGTGGGCAAGACCCTGCCGGTGGTCGTGCTGCGCAGCGCTTCGCAGCGCATTGCCATGCACGTGGACGAGGTGCTGGGCAACCAGGAAGTGGTGGTGAAGAACCTCGGGCCGCAGCTGGCAAGACTGCCCGGACTGGCGGGCATGTCGGTGCTGGCCTCCGGTGCCGTGGTGCTGATCTACAACCCGGTGGCCCTGTCCACGGTGTATGGCGATCAGCTGCGCGCACCGCTGTCACCGTCGGCAGATGCTGCCGGCGCAGCGCTGCACGGCAGTGATGCGCCAGGCATGCCGCTGCCGCTGCCGGTGGAGAACCAGGTGCCGCTGGTGCTGGTGGTGGACGACTCCATCACGGTGCGGCGCGTCACCCAGCGCCTGCTGCAGCGCGAAGGCTACCGGGTGGCTTTGGCCGCCGATGGCCTGCAGGCCCTGGAGCGCCTGCAGGAAGAGCGCCCTGCGGTGGTGCTGTCGGACATCGAGATGCCGCGCATGGACGGCTTCGACCTGGCGCGCAACATCCGCGCCGATGCTGCCATGGGCGACCTGCCGATCATCATGATCACCTCGCGCATTGCACAGAAGCACCGCGAGCATGCCATGCAGCTGGGCGTCAACCACTACCTGGGCAAGCCCTACTCGGACGAAGAGCTGCTCAGCCTGGTGCAGCACTACAGCAGACTGGCCGTGGAAGTGGCGGCCTAGCTAGAAAAGCTTCACCCGAATGCGCAAGAAGCCTCGTCCAAGCCAGCAGGCCGCTTGCGGCCCAGAGCGCAAGGCGACTGGCTTGGGCGGGGAGGGACATCAGGACAGCGCAAGCTGTCCTGATGTCCTGCGCCGTGAAGCTTGCACCGACTGCGAAATCTGTATATAAAAACAGCCCATGGACTGCACCAAAACCCTGCGCCTGCGCATCAAGGACAAGCACGCCACAGTGCTGACTGTGATGGCGCGTCAGGTCAATCAGGTGTTCAACTTCTGCAACGAAACCAGCTGCCGCGCCATTCG
>JAGOCN010000253.1 GCA_017998735.1 Giesbergeria sp. | reverse complement strand
GCGCTATGCCGAGCAGCTGACTCTACTGGCCCCTGGCCCACCCCTGCACGAAAGCATGGCGCAAACTCTGCAACATCTGCTGGGCCAGGGCAATGAAATGGGTGCGGCCTTGCGCATCCTGCGCCAGCTGGTGCTGGAGCGGCTGGTACGGCTGGACTGCGAAGCGCAGGCACCGCTGCAGACCATCACGCGCAGCATGACCGAGCTGGCCGAACTGGCGCTGGACCAGGCCTGCCGACAGGCGCGCAAGGACCTTGGTGCGCGCCATGGCACACCGCAAGGCCCCGAGGGCCAGGAGGTGGAGCTGTGGGTGATGGGCATGGGCAAGCTGGGCGCGCGCGAGCTCAATGTCTCCAGCGACATCGACCTGATCTATGTCTACGAGCACGATGGCGACACCACCGGCATTCCGGACGGGCGCGGGCGCATTTCCAACCACGAATACTTTGCGCGGACGGTCAAGGCCATCCACACGCTGATTGGCGAAACCACCGAGCACGGCTTCGTGTTCCGCATCGATCTGGCGCTGCGCCCCAATGGAAATTCAGGCCCGCCGGCCCTGTCGCTCGCGGCACTGGAGGAATACCTGCAGGTGCAGGGCCGCGAATGGGAGCGTTTTGCCTGGCTCAAAAGCCGCGTGGTGGCCCCCGCCAGCAGCGTCACAAGCCCGGCCATGCAGTTGCTGCGCAGCGTGGTGCTGCCGTTCGTCTTCCGGCGCTACCTGGACTACAACGTGTTCGATGCGCTGCGCGGCCTGCACCGCCAGATCCGTGACCACGCGGCCAAACGCAGCGCCGGGCACCCGGAGCGCGCCAACGACGTGAAGCTGTCGCGCGGCGGCATCCGCGAAATCGAATTCACCGTGCAGCTGCTGCAGGTGGTGCGCGGTGGCCAGTTTCCCGAACTGCGCCGCCGCCCTACCCTCGAAGCCCTGCAGCGCCTGGCCCAGGGCGGCCTGATGGAACAGCAAACCGCCGACGCCCTGGCCGAGGCCTACACCTTCCTGCGCCGCGTCGAGCACCGCATCCAGTACCTGGACGACCAGCAGACCCATGTGCTGCCAACGCGCGAGGACGATCTGGACTGGATTGCCGCCACGCTGGGCCATGCCGACTGCTGTGCCTTTCTGCGCCAGCTCGACATGCACCGCGAGCTGGTGGCGCAGGAATTCGACATCCTGCTGGGCGGCGACAACCCGCCCCGCTGTGCCCACAGTGGCTGCGGCCGCCCTTCGGCGGCAGGCGCGGCGGCCGCACCGCCAGAGCTCGACGTGCTGCTGGAGCAGCTGCCACCGCTCTTGCGGGCGCGCGTGGCCGAATGGAATTCGCATGCCGGCGTGTCGGCCATGCGCGACGAGGCGCGCACGCGCCTGCTGCGCCTGCTGCAGCGCACGGCCCAGTGGGTCAGGCAGGGCCGGGCCAGCGAAGAAGCGGCTGTGCAGCTGGTCAACTGGATCGAGCCGCTGGTCAGGCGCGAGAGCTACCTGGCACTGCTGCTGGAGCGCCCGGCGGTGCACGAGCAGCTGCTGCACCTGCTGGGCGCCGCGCGCTGGCCGGCCCGCTACCTGCTGCAGCACCCGGGCGTGATCGATGAACTCGCCGGCAGCAACCTGCTGTCCGAGCGGTTTGTGGCCGAAGACTTTGAACGCGACCTGGCGCTGCGCCATTCCTCACTCAGCTCGACACAGGAAGACGACGACGAAACCCTGCTCAACCTGCTGCGCCGCGC
Organism: Giesbergeria sp.; assembly: GCA_017998735.1. GTDB lineage: Bacteria > Pseudomonadota > Gammaproteobacteria > Burkholderiales > Burkholderiaceae_C > Simplicispira. The sequence goes on along the minus strand of JAGOCN010000253.1, from coordinate 2,293 downwards.
CCACCATGCCGAAGTCTTTCGCACCCTGGCGCGCGATGTGGAAGGGCGTTTGAGCGTCGAGCAGGTGGCCGACGACCTGAGCGCACTGGCCGACAGCGTGCTGCGCGTGACCGCAGAGTGGTGCTGGAGCCGCCTGAAAAACCCCCACCGCAAACAGCCCCGGTTCGGCATCATTGCCTACGGCAAGCTGGGCGGCAAGGAGCTCGGTTACGGCAGCGACCTGGACATCGTCTTTGTGTTTGACGACGATGACGAGCGCGCCCCCGAGGTGTATGCCGCCTTTGCGCGCAAGCTGATCAACTGGCTGGCCGTCAAGACCGGCGAGGGTGACCTGTTCGAGATCGACACCGCCCTGCGCCCGAACGGCAATGCCGGCCTGCTGGTCAGCAGCTTTGAAGCCTATGCCAATTACCAGGAGCGGCGCGGCAGCAACACGGCCTGGACCTGGGAGCACCAGGCCATGACGCGGGCGCGCTTTGTGCTGGGGAGCGACGCGCTGCGGGCGCGCTTCGATGCCGTGCGCGAAGCCGTCATCACCGCCCCCCGCGACCCCGAGGCGCTGCGCGACGAAATCGTTGCGATGCGCGACAGGGTGCGCGCCGCCCATCCGATGCGCAACCACCGCTTTGATGTCAAGCACAGCCCCGGCGGCATGGTGGACGCCGAGTTTGCCGTGCAGTTCCTGGTGCTGTCGCAGTCCGCCAAGCACCCTGAACTGCTGGACAACGTGGGCAACATCGCCCTGCTGCAGCGCGCCGATGTCACCAGCCTGCTGAACGACGGCATTGGCAGTGCTGCGGCCAGTGCCTACCGCACCATGCGGCGCGTGCAGCACACGGCAAGGCTGAACGAGGTGGCGGTGGAAGTGGAACCCGCCAGCCTGGAGAGCGAACGCAACGCCATCCTGGCGCTGTGGCAGGCGGTGTTTGGCGGGCAGGCAACGGAGCAAGCGCCCGCAGCGTGAACCGCGCCCTGCACTGTGTGCAGCCCAGGCACTTGTGACCTGTGGAGTGAGAGCGCCCGCACTCTTCCAGCAGCGGTTTCCGGCTGGCTGGATGGCGCGGCACCGCACCGGTCGGGCACAGCCTCTAGCACCTATTTGTTTTTTGATGAAAAGTGCCTCCAGCGTAGATGCGACCTGCGCCAGCAGCTCCTTTTTCGATAGCAAAAAAAGACAGTTTCTGCCGTGCGGACTCCCGCTGTCCAGGGCAAGAATACCCAGTGCCGATTTGATATCGGTTACTTTTGAATCCGGCTGGAAACAGAAAATTCCGGAACCTGCCTGCACGGTGGCCACTCAGTGCAAAGGTGCCATTGCTGGAAACCGCCCCCGCCTGTGGCGGCTTTCAAGGGATGCCCCTGTTTTCCCTGTTGTGGTGCCTTCAGGCACTTGCTGTCCGATTGAACACCCTGGAATGCGCTTCCTCCCTCTCTTCATTCGTTCCAGGGCGCACCACAGCACTTTCTTTTCTCCGCCTGCCCTGCAGCGCAACAGGTTCGCGCTTCCCATTGCCCGGCGACTTGCCAGCTCAGCAAGGACGGGTGTCGGCGAAGCTGGGGCGCTGCGCCAGCTTGTCGGCCAGGCGCGCCAGGCGGGGATGCGTTTCGCGCCAGTCGATCTGTGGAAAGCGGAACGCCAGCCAGTCCAGCGCGCAGCCCGTGGCCACATCGGCCAGCGTGAAATAGATGCCGCAGCAATAGGGCTTGTCTGCCAGGATGCGGTCCATGGCGGCCAGACCGGCATGCACCTTGGCCAGCTGGCGCTCGATCCATTCCTGGCTGCGCTGCTGCTCGCTGCGCCCGGCGTAGGTTTGCTCCAGCCTCACCAGCACGGCAGCGTCCAGCACCCCGTCGGCCAGTGCCTCCCAGGTCTTGACCTCGGCGCGGTCGCGGCCCGATGCCGGAATCAGCTTGCCGACCGGCGACAGGGTGTCGAGGTACTCCACGATCACGCGCGAGTCAAACAGCGCTTCGCCCGCTTCCATCAGCAGGCACGGCACCTTGCCCAGCGGGTTGGAAGCGGCCACCGTGCTGTCCTCGCTCCAGACGTTGTCCAGCACCAAAATGTGTTCCAGCTTTTTTTCAGCCATCACCACGCGCACCTTGCGCACATAGGGGCTCGCGGTGGATCCGATGAGTTTCATGGGGGTTTTCTGCTCCGTGGGGGGTTGGGCAGTCTCACAGACGCCATCCGTCCGTGATTCTATCGGCGCAGCCGGCCAGGAATGGCACCTCTACAATCGGCGCCCATGAGTCTCTCCACCTTGAAAGCCCTGTCTCCGCTGGACGGCCG
>JAGOCN010000252.1 GCA_017998735.1 Giesbergeria sp. | reverse complement strand
GACAAGATCATCTGGGCCTTGATTCTGGTGCCGGGTTTGCTAGCCATTGGCGGCGCCTGGCGCGCCAGCCGGGCCGAGCGCGCTGCTGCGGTGCGCTGAAAGAAACAGAAAAACCCTGCGGCCGGTCTTTGCGAAACCGACTTTGCAGGGTCTGGCGGCAAGCAGCACGGTGGTGGCCAGAGGCCTGGCACAGCCTTGCCACACCGAAGGCGAATCTGCCCGCTCGGGTTTACTTGCGGTCGCGGTTCTTGCCGACTTCATTCCCCACCACGGCGCCTGCCGCAGCACCGCCCACGGTGCCCAGGGTGCCGCCAAAGATGGCGTTGCCGGCCACACCGCCCAGCACGGCGCCCGCACCGGTGCCTATCTGGGCATTGGTGGGGTTGGAAGAGCAGGCACCCAGCGACAGGGCGGCCGTGCAGCTGGCGGCAATGAGAAAAGTTCGGATGGTCATGGCGTGGCCCTTTCAGTGGTGAAGGCGGAATCTGGTGACGGCAGCAGCCAGGGTGTGCCGTGCTGTTGCGATGTCCATCTTTGTCCGCGCCCTGGCGTTTGCCTGTCGTCCGGCGCAGCTGAACCGTGTCAGACAGCAGCGTCTTGCACGGCCTGCGGCTTGACCAGGCAGATGGTCAGCAGCAGCGAAGCGTCCGTTTCGGCATGCAGCGAATGCGGCGCTCCGGCCGCCAGGTGCACAAAGTCGCCGGCGCGCATGGCCTGTGGCTCTGCGCCGCACTCGAACCACACCACACCTTCCAGGCAGTACAGCGTGATTTCTCCGGGCGCAGTGTGTTCGCTGAGCCCTTTGCCGGCCAGCAGCACCACGCGCACCACCTGCAGTTGCGTGGCCTTGTAGATGGCGGTGGTGACGGCGGTTGCCAGCTGCGCGCCCAGCGGGGCAATCTGCACCACCTGCGCGGGTGCGGCATGGGGTTGGGACATGGAACGGCTCCTTTGCTGAACAGAAAAAGGGGGGTTGAAGCAGTGCTGCCCTGTGCCATGGCCGGTGGATGCGCCCTGCGCGCTACACCGTCCGGCTGCGCGCCAGCGGCGGGTTCTTGGCGAAATAGCGCGTGATGCCGCGCATCAGCGCGTCGGCCAGCTGCTCCTGGTAGGCACTGGAGCGCAGCTTGGCTTCCTCGTCCGGGTTGCTGATGAAGGCGGTTTCCACCAGCACGCTGGGAATGTCGGGCGCCTTGAGCACGGCAAAGCCGGCCTGTTCGACGCGCGGCTTGTGCAGCTTGGCCATGCCGCCAATCTCGCCCAGCAGCACGCTGCCGAGTTTCAAACTGTCGTTGATCTGCGCGGTGGTGCTCATGTCCAGCATGGCGCGCTGCACATGCTGGTCCTGGGCGCGCACATTGATGCCGCCCACCAGGTCGGCCTGGTTTTCCTTGTTCGCCAACCAGCGCGCTGCGCTGCTGGACGCGCCGCCCTGGCTCAGGGCAAACACGCTGGCGCCTTTGGCAGCGGGGTTGGTGAAGGCGTCGGCATGGATGCTGACAAACAGGTCGGCCTGCACGCGCTGCGCCTTTTGCACGCGCGTGCCCAGCGGCACGAAGTAGTCACCATCGCGTGTCAGGTAGGCGCGCATCGGGTTGCCGCCAATGCTGGTGGCGTTGATGCGGTCGCGCAGCAGGTGCGCCACCCTCAGCACCACGTCCTTTTCGCGCGTTCCGGCCGGGCCGATGGCGCCGGGGTCTTCGCCGCCATGGCCGGGGTCCAGCGCCACGATGATCAGGCGGTCGGTGGCGCGCTGCTGGGCGCTGCGGACCGTGCGGGCGGGCGGTGGCGCGGGCGGGGGTGCGGGGGGTGGCGCGCTGGCCACCTTGGACGGCGCAACCGCGGCGGGCGCGGGCGCGCTGGCGGCCAGCACGGGCGTGGACTGGGGAGCGGCAGGCACCTGCACCGGCAGCGGCAAAGCCAACCCGGCCACCGAAGGCGCGCCAGGGGCGGCAGGCACGGACTGCGCGGCATGCTGGGCGATCAGCGCCTCCAGCGCGTCGGGCAGACCGGCCGTGACCGTGGATGTGGACGTTGATGTGGATGCAGTCGAAGCGGCGCCGGCGGCGGCAGGTGCCGTGGCAACAGGGCTTGCGGTGCCGGCCGCGACCACGGCCGCAGGCGCCGGCCCGGGTGCCGGCGCCGTGGCGCCGGCCCCGGCCCTGCGGCGTGCGGGTGCCGCAGGGGCGGCAGCGGGTGCAGGTGCAGCAGCCGGCGCGGCGCTGGCCACGGAGCGCGCTGGCGCGGCCAGGCGCTCGGCAATCAGCACCTCCAGCGGGTCGATGGGCCGGGCCGGGTACAGGTCAAACACCAGCCGGTGCTGGTAGGCAGCCACCGGCGCGAGCTTGAAAACCTGCGGCACGGCTTCCTGCTTCATGTCGATCACCAGGCGCACCACGCCGGGGGTGCTCTGACCGACCCGGATGCCGGCAATGTTCGGGTCGTCGTGCCGCACCTTGGCCACCAGTTCGCGCAGCGCCGGGTTCAGCTCGATGCCGTCGATGTCCACCGCCAGGCGCGGCGGCGTGCCGATGAGGAACTGCTTGGCGTTCAGCGCGCTGTCGGACTCGATGGTGACGCGCGAGTACTCGGGCGCCGGCCAGATGCGCACCGCCATGATGGTGGCGCCGCGTGCAATCTGCTGGCGCCCCAGCAGCAGCACCAGGCTGCCCGCCTGCAGCAAGGTGCGGCGCGAGGCAATACGGGAAACCACAGAAACGGCCACAGGGAGCGCAGACAGGGTGCCAGGCGCGGGCGGGTACAGGTGCGGGGAAAGGTTGGGGTCGTTGTCGTCGTTCATGCGCTCAGTCCTTGCAGCAGGCTGCGACCGGTGGCGGTGTGGGCCTGCAGCAGCACGTGGCGGGTGCTGCCGTCCGGTGCATCGAGGTGGATGGCGAGGTCTGCGGGCGGCGTGAGGCCGGCAGCCTTGTCGGGCCATTCTGCCAGCTTGAGTCCGGGGCCGGCAAAGATGTCCCTGAACCCGGCGTCCTCCCATTCCTGCGGATCGGCAAAGCGGTAGAAGTCGAAATGCCAGACGGGCAGGCCGTGCGCCTCGTAGGGCTCGACCACGGCGTAGGTCGGGCTTTTGACGCGGCCTTCGACCCCGAGCGCGCGCAGCAGGTGGCGCACCAGCGTGGTCTTGCCGGCGCCCAGGTCGCCGTGCAGCGTGATGAAGGCCTGTGCCAGCAGCAGCGGCTGGGCCGCCAGCTGGCGGGCAAACGCCGCCGTGTCGTCCTCGCTGTGCCAGAGCCGCTGTTGGGTGTGCTGCGGCGCGCAAGCAGTTTCTACAATCGGGCGATGGTGGTGTTCAGCAGTCAACAACTGGTTCCTCAAATTCGGCAATGGGCGAGCGAACTGGGATTTTCGCAAATCGGTGTGGCCGGGATCGACCTGTCGTCGGCCGAGCCGGGGTTGGTGCAATGGCTTGCCCAGGGGTTCCATGGCGACATGCACTACATGGCAGCGCATGGGCTCAAACGCGCCCGGCCGGCCGAACTGGTGCCCGGCACGGTCAGCATCATCACGGCGCGCATGGACTATCTTGCACGCAGCACGCCGCCGGGCTGGCAGGCCATCGAGTTTGCCCGCCTGCACGACCCGCTGCAGGGCGCGGTGTCGGTTTATGCACGGGGACGCGACTACCACAAGGTGCTGCGCGCGCGCCTGCAAAAGCTCTGCGACCGCATTGCCGAGGCCGTCGGCCCGCTGGGCCACCGCGTGTTCACCGACTCGGCGCCGGTGCTGGAGGCGGAGCTGGCCGCGCGCAGCGGCCAGGGCTGGCGCGGCAAGCACACGCTGGTGCTCAACCGCGACGCGGGTTCGATGTTTTTTCTGGGAGAGATCTACATCGACCTGGCACTGGAACCCAACGCGCCGGTCAGCGCGCACTGCGGCAGCTGCCAGGCGTGCATCGATGTGTGCCCGACGCAGGCCATCGTGGCGCCACACCGGCTCGATGCGCGCCGTTGCATCTCTTACCTGACCATCGAACACGCCGGGCCGATTCCCCTGGAGTTGCGCCCG
>JAGOCN010000251.1 GCA_017998735.1 Giesbergeria sp. | reverse complement strand
TGGCCAAGCTGACGGTGGTGGAGTGAACCGGCAGGGCAAAGCGCTGCGATGGATGCCTTTGCTGCCGCTTCAGCCTTGTGCGCTTTGGTGAAGGAGCGCTGGTGGCAGCGCCCCGGTGGCAACAGCAGTCGCCTGCGCGCTCAGCGCATGTTGCCGGTGTGCCCGAAGGAAGCGCGGCCGGGCTGGGGCCACACGGTCAGGCCGTGCGGCTGGTCGCCGGTCTTGATCTTGGTGACCGCGCCGGTGGTGGTGTCAAAGTTGTACACCACCTGGTCGTAGCGCCCTGACAGCCACAGGTTCTTGCCGTCTGCGCTCACGTTGCCCATGTCCGGGCTGCCGCCGCCCGGAATCGGCCAGTCGGCCACCACCTTGCGGGTGGCGAAGTCCAGCACGGACACGCCCCCTTTGCCGCCGGCCTTGCCATGGATCTTGTTGCTGCCGCGGTTGGTCACATACAGTCTGGTGCCGTCGCGGCTGGGGTACAGGCCGTGCGTGCCGATGCCGGTGTGGATGAAGCCGGTTTCCTTGAATGCGTCGCCGTCGATCTGGAAGATGCCGTCCGCCATCATGTCGGCCACATAGAACACCTTGCCATCGGGCGACACGCGCACGTCCTGCGGCATGCCGCCCTTGGACAGCTTCAAATAGCCCAGCACCTTGTGGCCAACCATGTCGATTTTCGCCAGAGAGCCGGAAAACTCGCAGGTGAAGATGGCGTAGCGCCCGTCGATGGAAAAGTCGGCGTGGTTGATGCCCGCGCACTCGGGGGTTTCAATTGAAAACTTCAGCGCCATGGTGTGCGGGTCGCGAAAGTCCAGCCGCTTGTAGGCCTCGGCCACGATGATGGCGGACGTGCCGTCCGGCGTGAAGTACATGTTGTACGGGTCGTCCACGGCAATGGCCTTGCCCGGCTTGCCCGTGAGCGGGTTGATGGGCGTCAGGCTTCCCTTGGTGGTGCCTTCGGCGTTGTTGGCGACCCAGAGCGTTTTCAGGTCCCACGACGGCACCACATGCTGCGGGTTGCGGCCGACCTTGAAATAGTCCACCACCTTGTTGGTGGCCGGGTCGATCACGTACACATCGTTCGACTTGACATTGGGCACATAGACACGCGGCAGGGCGCCGGCCACTGCCGGGCTGAACTTGCCGGCCGTGGTTTCGCTGTAGAGGTTGCGGGCGTCCACCACGGGGGGCATGCCGGGCAGGGCAGACACGGCGGACACAGTGGGTATGGCAGCGGCCGGCGCTGCGGGCGCGGCCGCTGGCGGCGCGGCATGGGCCGGCAGTGCCGCAGCCCAGAAGCACATGGTGGTCAGCAGGCTGGTGCAGGGGTGGGAAAGCAGCCGGCGGCGGGTGGAATTCATGGGAGCGGTGGTGTTGTGGGCAATGCCCGGTGGAAGAAAAACTGCCGTTTGCTGCGGACTTGGGGTGTGCGTTTGCGTCCCTGCATCAACAAGGCTGCGCTGCCTGGCGGGTTCAGCGGTGGTTTCAGCGGCTGGTTTGCTGGCGGATGGCAGCCACCGTGCGGGCCACGATGGCCTCGATGCCGGGCCGGCCCAGGGCGGCGGTGGCGCGCCGGAAGTCACCGCCATGCACGCCCTGGTCTGCACCCGGCGCCGGGCCCTTCGGTTCGGCCTGCAATTGTGCTGCGCGCACGGTGTCGGGCGCAATGGCCAGTTGCAGCGCCGTGTCGGCCAGGGCGGCATGGGTACCGATTTCATCGTTCTTGTGGCCGCCGGCCCGCAGCAGGGCGTTGAAGCCTTCGGAGCTGGCTTCGTAATACGCCTTGGGCACCAGCGCCTGCGCGCCGCTGCCGGCCCATGCCTTGTTGAGCTGGGCGGCGGCGCGCTGCACGCTGTTGCGGTAGCCACCGTGGTCGCCCAGAAACACCACGCTGCGAAAGCCATGTAGCCGCAGGCTCTGGCCCACCGAGAACAGGGTTTTTTCAAACACGTCTTCGGGCACGGTCAGGGTGCCGGGAAACTTCATGTGCGCTGTGGGCGGTGCGTAGCTGCCCTCGGGCACATAGGCGATCACCGGCGCGACGATGGCATTGCCCAGCCGCTCGGCAATGTGCCGCGCCAGCACGGCGGCGCGCACGTTGTGCTTGCCCAGCGCCATGGCGGGTCCGTTCTGCTCGGTGCCGCCAATGGGAACGATGGCAATTGTTTTGCCCTCGCGCACCTGGTCGCGCAGCTCCACCCAGGTCATGTCTTCCAGCACCACCGTGGCCGGGCCGGCCGGCTGGGCATGCGCTGCCCACGCACCCAGGCACAGGGCCAGCGCAAGCAGGCCAGCGCGGCCTGCGCTCCGGCCAGCCGGGGAAAAAAGTGCCATGAGAGGGATGGTGGCAGAGCGTGCATGCATGGCGCGCATTACAACAGCCGCAGGCGGTGAAGCGCCAGCATTTTGCGCATTCAATGGCCTCTGCAGAATGCGGCGCTGCCTGCAACGGCCCAGGCAGCAGTGCCTGCTCAGAGAGCAGATTCGGGCGGCGCCAGTGCAGCGGAAGCGGTTTTGGACAGGGGGTTTTCCGGTGGCTCGAAACAGTCGCGGAAGGTGAACACCACCGAGCTGAAGAACATGCCGGCCATCACCAGGGCCATGCCGACCATCAGGCTGCCCACCAGGCCAGGGGCCGCGCCCGCGCCCAGCAGGCCCAGGGCGGCAAACAGGCTGGCCACCAGGCTGATGAGCACGCCGCCGAGCAAAAACACCCCCAGCCAGCCCAGGCCGAAAAGCGTGAACGCGCCCATGTTGCGCACACAGGCCACGATGCTGAAAAACAGGCTTTTCACCGGCGGCACGCCATGCCAGTGCACGAGGCCCGGCGCATGCCAGAACAACAGCGACAGCGGCAGGTACAGCACCAGCGAGACCCACATGGCGGTCTGAAAACGCGGGTCTTCGGCGATCTCGCGCGTCATCGGCTCGCCGCCCATGTAAACCATGGCGAACTGTCCGCCGTCAAACAGCGCCGACAGCGCCATCACCGCCAGAAACCCAGCTGCGTACAGGGCGCCCAGCACCGCCATGTCGCGCAGCCGGTCGCGCCCGGTGCGCAGCGCCTTGAGCATCACGGCCGGCGTGGGAAAGCGTCCCTCCAGCGCTTCGGCCGCCGCCACCATCATCACCAGCGTGGCCGCCGGCAGCAGCGCCAGCGCCAGCGCCGGGCCAATCAGCGGCACAAGCGAGGCTATCGACATGGCCGCCATGGTCATGAAGAACAGCGCCGCCATGGCCAGCGGCTGGCGCCAGAACACGCGGATGCCGCTCTTGACCCAGTCAATGCCGGTGCGGGCGGGAACGATGTGGAGTTTCATGGGGTATCGATGGTAGTGCCTGGCGTGCTCAGGCCAGCAGCGGGTGCGCCACGCGCTGGCGCAGCACGCGCTCGAAATGGGCCGGGTCGTGCGCTGTCAACAGCGCCGCGTCACGCGGCAGGTGGTAGTCCCACAGGCGCGAGATCCAGAAGCGCAGCGCCCCGGCGCGCGCCATGTCCGGCAGCAGGCTGCGCTCGGCAGGGGTGAGCGGGCGCACCGCCTGGTAGCCGCGCAAGAAGGCGCTGGCGCGTTCGGCATGGTGCGCGCCGGTGGGCAGGTCGATGCACCAGTCGTTCAGGGCAACCGCCATGTCGAACAGCCAGCTGTCCACGCCGGCAAAGTAGAAGTCGAAAAACCCGGTCAGCACCTCGCCGTCAAACATCACGTTGTCGCGAAACAGGTCGGCATGCACCGGCCCGCGCGGCAGCGCGGCGCAATCGGGCGACTGCGCCACCTGGTTTTGCCAGGCCAGTTCGGACCGCAGCAGCCCGGCCTGTGCCGCATTCAGGTGCGGCAGCACCACCGGTGCAGTCTCGTTCCACCAGGGCAGGGCGCGCAGGTTGGGCTGCTGCAGTCCAAAGCCGCGCCCGGCCAGGTGCATGCGCGCCAGCATGTCGCCCACGGCAGCGCAGTGCACCGGCTGCGGCGCCAGCTGGCTGCGCCCGCGCAGCTTGTTGACCACGGCGGCCGGCTTGCCGCACACGCTGTGC
>JAGOCN010000014.1 GCA_017998735.1 Giesbergeria sp. | reverse complement strand
TGTGGGCGCGGCCCGGTGTCCGAAAAACCGATTGATATAGAGAAGAGTTGTCCGATGGCCGCTGAAGCGAACGCTCCGACTGCAAGTGAATACATCGTTCACCACCTGCAGCACCTCCAGAACATCCAGCAGACTTCCATCATCGACATGTCGGTGGTCAACTACGACTCCGTCGTGGTGAGTGTGCTGGTCGGCTTTTTGGGCATCTTCATTTTCTGGCTTGCCGCACGCAAGGCGACTTCCGGCGTGCCCGGTCGCTTCCAGGGCGCGGTCGAGATGATGGTCGAGATGGTCGACAACCAGGCCAAGGCCAACATCCACAATGCAGAAAGCCGCAAGTTCATTGCACCGCTGGCGCTGACCGTGTTTGTCTGGATTTTCCTGATGAACGCCATCGACCTGCTGCCCGTGGACTTGCTGCCGGTGCTGTGGCAGGGTGCCACGGGCGACAGCCATGCCTACCTGCGCGTCGTGCCCACGGCCGACCTCTCCACCACGCTCGGCCTGTCGACGGCCGTGCTGATCCTGTGCCTGTACTACAGCGTCAAGATCAAGGGCGTGGGCGGCTGGGCGCATGAACTGGTGACCGCACCGTTCGGCACCAGCAAGAATCCTGTCTACGCCCTCATTCTGGGCGTGGTCAACCTGCTGATGCAGGTCATTGAATACGTTGCCAAGACGGTCTCGCACGGTATGCGACTGTTCGGCAACATGTACGCTGGTGAGTTGGTGTTCATGCTGATTGCCCTGATGGGTGGTGCTGCTGCCATGTCGCTCTCTGGTGTGTTGCTCCCTGTGGGGCACATCATTGCAGGCTCGATCTGGGCGATTTTTCATATTTTGATCATCACCCTGCAAGCCTTCATTTTCATGATGCTGACGCTGATTTACCTCGGCCAGGCGCATGAAGCCCACTGACCATTCCCTTTCTCCTTTCTTTTCAACCTTTCTTTTTTAAATCAGGAATCATCATGGAAAACATTCTCGGTCTCGTCGCTCTGGCTTGTGGTCTGATCGTTGGTCTGGGCGCCATTGGCGCCTCGATCGGCATTGCACTGATGGGCGGCAAGTTCCTGGAAGCCTCGGCACGCCAGCCTGAACTCATCAACGAACTGCAAACCAAGATGTTCATCTTGGCCGGTCTGATCGATGCTGCGTTCCTGATCGGTGTGGCCATCGCTCTGCTGTTCGCTTTTGCAAATCCGTTCGCAGCCACCCTGCTTGCCAACCTGCCCACCTAAGCGCCCGTTCAACGCCACTATAGAAAGGTGTTGCCGTGAGTATTAACGCGACCCTGTTCGTTCAGGCCATCGTCTTCCTGATCCTGGTGCTGTTCACGATGAAATTCGTGTGGCCCCCGATTGCGAAGGCGCTGGACGAACGAGCCCAGAAAATCGCCGATGGCCTCGCTGCTGCCGACCGTGCCAAGTCCGAACTGACCGCTGCCAACCAGCGCGTCGAGAAGGAACTGTCACAGACGCGCAACGAGACGGCCACGCGTCTTGCGGACGCCGATCGCCGTGCCCAGGCCATCATCGAAGAAGCCAAGGCCCGCGCCACGGAGGAAGGCAACAAGATCGTTGCCTCCGCCCAGGCCGAAGCCCGGCAGCAGGTCACGCAGGCCCGCGAGGCACTGCGCGAGCAGGTGGCCGCGCTGGCGGTCAAGGGCGCCGAGCAGATTCTCCGCAAGGAAGTCAATGCCGGCGTCCATGCCGACCTGCTCCACCGCCTCAAGACCGAGCTGTAAGGAAACCCCATGGCCGAACTCGCCACCGTTGCCCGCCCCTACGCCGAAGCCCTCTTCAAGGCCTGCAATGCAGCCGCGGGCACTGACCTGCAGGGCACTGTTGCCTGGGTGGACACCCTGGCGGCCGTTGCTGCCAACCCCGAGATGCGCCATCTGGCGGACAACCCCAAAGTGACCGCAGAGCAGGTGTTCGACGTCATGGCCGGTGTTGTGCAGCAACGCGGTGGCGTGTTGTCCGAGCACGGGCGCAACTTCCTGCGCACCGTGATCGACAACGGCCGCGTGGACACGCTGCCCGAAGTGGCAACGCAGTTCCGTACGCTGGTGAACCGCCAGAGCGGCTCTTCGGACGCCATCGTCTACAGTGCCTTTCCGATGGACGGTACAGCGCTGCAAGAGCTGAGCGCAGCGCTGGAAAAGCGCTTTGGCCGCCAGCTCCATCTCACCGTGCAGCAGGACGACTCCCTGATCGGTGGCATTCGCGTCGTGGTCGGTGACGAGGTGTTAGACACCTCTGTCAAGGCCCGTCTGGAACAAATGAAAGCAGCCCTCACCGCGTGATGCGTCTGGTGAGGTTTCGGCTAAACAAAGAAAGAAGGAAAGAGCCATGCAACTCAATCCCGCAGAAATTTCTGAACTGATCAAGAGCCGCATTGAAGGGCTGGCCGTCAGCAGCGACATCCGCAACCAGGGCACCGTGGTGTCCGTGTCCGACGGTATCGTGCGCGTGCACGGCCTGTCCGACGTGATGCAGGGTGAAATGCTGGAATTCCCGGCCAGCGCCGACGGCACGCCGTCGTATGGCCTGGCACTGAACCTGGAGCGCGACTCGGTCGGCGCCGTGATTCTGGGCGAGTACGAGCACATCTCCGAAGGCAACACTGTCAAGTGCACGGGCCGCATTCTGGAAGTGCCCGTCGGCCCCGAGCTGATTGGCCGCGTGGTCAACGCGCTCGGCCAGCCCATCGACGGCAAGGGTCCGATCAACGCCAAGATGACGGACGTGATTGAAAAAGTCGCTCCCGGCGTGATTGCCCGCAAGTCGGTGGACCAGCCGCTGCAGACCGGCATCAAGTCGATTGACGCGATGGTGCCCGTCGGCCGGGGCCAGCGCGAACTGATCATTGGCGACCGCCAGACCGGCAAGACGGCTGTGGCCATCGACGCCATCATTGCCCAGAAGGGCCAGGGAGTGACCTGCATTTACGTCGCCATCGGCCAGAAGGCGTCGTCGATCAAGAACGTGGTGCGCGCGCTGGAAGCGGCTGGTGCGATGGATTTCACCATCGTGGTGGCGGCCTCGGCGTCCGAATCGGCTGCCATGCAATATGTTTCGGCCTACTCCGGCTGCACCATGGGCGAGTATTTTCGCGACCGCGGCGAAGACGCATTGATCGTGTACGACGACCTGTCCAAGCAGGCCGTGGCCTACCGCCAGGTGTCGCTGCTGCTGCGCCGCCCGCCAGGCCGCGAAGCCTACCCCGGCGACGTGTTCTATCTCCACAGCCGCCTGCTGGAACGCGCAGCCCGCGTGAATGCCGACTACGTCGAAGCCTTCACCAAGGGTGCAGTCACCGGCAAGACCGGTTCGCTGACGGCGCTGCCGATCATTGAAACGCAGGCCGGCGACGTGTCTGCCTTCGTGCCCACCAACGTGATCTCGATCACCGATGGCCAGATCTTTCTGGAAACCAGCCTGTTCAACGCCGGTGTCCGCCCCGCCATCAACGCCGGTATCTCGGTCTCGCGCGTCGGTGGTGCTGCCCAGACCAAGCTGATCAAGAGCCTGTCCGGCGGTATCCGTACCGACCTGGCCCAGTACCGCGAGCTGGCTGCGTTTGCGCAGTTTGCTTCCGACCTGGACGAGGCCACCCGCAAGCAGTTGGAGCGCGGTGCCCGCGTGACCGAACTGCTCAAGCAGGCCCAGTACAGCCCGCTGCCCATCTCGCTGATGGGTGCCACGCTGTACGCGGTCAACAAGGGTTTCCTGGACGACATCGACGTCAAGAAGGTGCTGGACTTTGAACACGGTCTGCACCAGTTCCTCAAGACCAGCCATGCGCCCTTGCTGGCCAAGCTGGAAAAGGACCGCGCGATGGACAAGGACGCCGAAACCGAATTGAACGCGGCCACCGCCGCTTTCAAGAAGTCGTTCGCTTAACCGCGACGAGGAGCTTTCATGGCAGCAGGCAAGGAAATACGCGGCAAGATCCAATCGGTGGAAAACACCAAGAAGATCACCAAGGCCATGGAAATGGTGGCGGCTTCGAAGATGCGCAAGGCGCAGGAACGCATGCGCTCGGCCCGCCCCTACAGCGAGAAGATCCGCAACATCGCTGCCCACCTGGGCCAGGCCAACCCCGAGTACGTGCACCCGTTCATGCAGGTGAACGATGCCAAGGCGGCGGGCCTGATCGTGGTCACGACCGACAAGGGCCTGTGCGGCGGCATGAACACCAACGTGCTGCGCGTGGTCACGGCCAAGCTGCGCGAACTGCAGGGCGCCGGGGTGTCCACCGAGGCAGTGGCCATTGGCAACAAGGGCCTGGGTTTTCTGAACCGCGTCGGTGCCCGCGTGGTCTCGCATGTCACCGGCCTGGGCGACACGCCGCACCTGGACAAGCTGATCGGCCCCGTGAAGGTGCTGCTGGACGCGTATGCAGAAGGCAAGGTCAACGCGGTGTACCTGTGCTACACCCGGTTCATCAACACCATGCGCCAGGAGTCGGTGGTCGAGCAACTGCTGCCCCTGTCGTCTGAAACGTTGCAGACCGGCGGCAAGGCGGCACATGGCTGGGACTACATCTACGAGCCCGATGCGCAAAGCGTCATCGACGAGCTGCTGGTGCGCTACGCCGAGTCGCTGATCTACCAGGCGGTGGCGGAAAACATGGCGTCCGAGCAATCGGCCCGCATGGTGGCCATGAAGGCCGCCACCGACAACGCCGGCAACGTCATTGGCGAGTTGAAGCTGATCTACAACAAGACGCGCCAGGCAGCGATCACGAAAGAACTTTCGGAAATCGTCGCTGGCGCCGCCGCTGTGTAAGCAGCCCGACAAAAACATCCTTATTGGAGCAAGAAAAATGGCTCAAGAGAATTCCCCGGTGGGCACCGCAAATGCCCAGGGCAAGATTGTGCAGTGCATTGGCGCCGTGGTGGACGTGGAGTTTCCACGCGACAGGATGCCCAAGATCTACGACGCCCTCAAGCTCGAAGGTTCGGCCCTGACCCTGGAAGTGCAGCAGCAGCTGGGTGACGGCATCGTGCGCACCATTGCGCTCGGTTCGTCCGACGGCCTGCGCCGCGGCATCATGGTGTCCAACACCGGCGAGCCGATCACCGTGCCCGTGGGCAAGGCGACGCTGGGCCGCATCATGGACGTGCTGGGTTCGCCCATCGACGAGCGTGGTCCGGTCAGCCAGGAGCTGACGGCCTCCATCCACCGCAAGGCCCCTGCATACGACGAGCTGTCGCCTTCGCAGGAACTGCTGGAAACCGGCATCAAGGTGATTGACCTGGTGTGCCCGTTTGCCAAGGGCGGCAAGGTGGGCCTGTTCGGCGGCGCCGGCGTGGGCAAGACCGTGAACATGATGGAGCTCATCAACAACATCGCCAAGGCGCACTCGGGCGTGTCGGTGTTTGCCGGTGTGGGCGAGCGCACCCGCGAGGGCAACGACTTCTACCACGAGATGGCCGACTCCGGCGTTGTGAACCTGGAGAACCTGAGCGAGTCGAAGGTGGCCATGGTTTATGGCCAGATGAACGAGCCGCCGGGCAACCGCCTGCGCGTGGCCCTCACGGGCCTGACCATTGCCGAGTCGTTCCGCGATGAAGGCAAGGACGTATTGTTCTTCGTGGACAACATCTACCGCTACACGCTGGCCGGTACCGAAGTGTCCGCCCTGCTGGGCCGCATGCCATCGGCTGTGGGCTACCAGCCCACTCTGGCCGAGGAAATGGGCCGCCTGCAGGAGCGCATCACCTCCACCAAGGTTGGCTCCATCACCTCGATCCAGGCGGTGTACGTGCCTGCCGACGATTACACCGACCCGTCGCCTGCCACCACCTTTGCCCACCTGGACTCGACCGTGGCCCTGTCGCGCGAAATCGCTTCGCTCGGCATCTACCCGGCTGTGGACCCGCTGGACTCGACCTCGCGCCAGCTCTCTCCGGCCGTGGTCGGTGAAGAGCACTACAACGTGGCCCGCGCTGTGCAGGGCACGCTGCAGCGCTACAAGGAACTGCGCGACATCATTGCCATTCTGGGCATGGACGAACTGGCCCCCGACGACAAGCTGGCCGTGGCCCGTGCACGCAAGATCCAGCGTTTCCTGTCGCAGCCGTTCCACGTGGCCGAAGTGTTCACCGGCTCGCCCGGCAAGTACGTGCCGCTGGCCGAGACCATTCGCGGCTTCAAGATGATTGTGGACGGCGAGTGCGACCACCTGCCCGAGCAGGCGTTCTACATGGTCGGCACCATCGACGAAGCCTTTGAAAAGGCCAAGAAGATGGCCTGATGGCCCTGCGGCCCCTGTGCGGCAGGCCCGGTCTTTTGATCGGGCGCCCACAAGGGCCCCTGGTTGCCACCAGCAACTTCCCCTTTTCCAGGAGCAATGATGAACACCATCCACGTTGATGTGGTCAGCGCAGAAGAGTCCATCTTCTCCGGCGAAGCACGCTTTGTCGCGCTGCCGGGCGAAGCCGGCGAGCTGGGCGTGTACCCGCGCCACACCCCGTTGATCACGCGCATCCGGCCCGGCTCGGTGCGCATTGAAATGGCCGACGGCAGCGAAGAATTCGTCTTTGTCGCCGGTGGCATTCTGGAAGTGCAGCCCGACCGCGTGACCGTGCTGTCCGACACCGCCATCCGTGGCAAGGACCTGGACGACAAGAAGGCCAACGAAGCCAAGGCGGCGGCGGAAGAGGCATTGAAAAATGCCAAGAGCGAAATCGACATGGCGCGTGCCCAGTCCGAGTTGACCGTGATGGCCGCGCAGATTGCCGCGTTGCGCAAGTTCCGCAACAAGCGCTGAGCGGCTGACCAGCTGAACGCTGCACGCAGAAACCGCCGCCTTCGGGCGGCTTTTTCGTTTCTGGCGCAGCCGTTTCTGGTCTTGGACAGGTCGCTGGCGCAGGGCATGGCAGCAATGCCTTGCGTAGGCAGCGTCCGACCCGTGGACGCGGCGCCCGGTGCGCTGCAGGCGCGCAGGCCGGGCGCTAGCATGGGCCATGTTTTTACCGCGCTTCTGTAATGTCTTTTGCCATGGTGCCAGCGCAACGTTGCTATGCCTTGTTGCCCGTTATTGCAACGGTGTTTTCAAAGGCTGACATGGCCACCACTGCCACCACTGCTACCAACGACCTGATCATTGCCCGCCCGCAGGGCCTGTACTGCCCGCCGGGCGACTTCTACATCGACCCCTGGCGCCCGGTGGAGCGCGCCGTCATCACCCATGCCCATGCCGACCACGCCCGCATGGGCCACACCCACTACCTGGCACAGCACGACAGCGAGGGCACGATGCGCACGCGCCTCGGCGCCGACATCACGTTGCAAACGCTGGCCTATGGCGAGGCCATCACGCACCATGGCGTGCGCCTTTCCTTGCACCCGGCCGGCCATGTGCTGGGCTCGGCGCAGGTGCGGCTGGAGCATGGCGGACAGGTGTGGGTGGCGTCGGGCGACTACAAGCTCGAAGACGACGGCACCTGCGCGCCGTTCGAGCCGGTGCGCTGCGACACCTTCATCACCGAATCCACCTTTGGCCTGCCGATTTACCGCTGGCCGTCGCAGCCCGAGCTGCTGGCCGACATCAATGCCTGGTGGCGTGCCAATGTGCAAGCCGGGCGTGCGTCGGTGCTGCTGTGCTATGCCTTTGGCAAGGCGCAGCGCATCCTGCACGGGGTGGACGCCAGCATTGGCCCGATCGTGGTGCATGGCGCGGTCGAGCCGCTCAATGCGGTGTACCGCGCCGCCGGCGTGAAGCTGGCGCCCACGCTGCGCGTGACCGACGACGGCGTCGACGCGGCATTGCTCAAAACCGCGCTGGTGCTGGCGCCGCCTTCGGCGCAGGGCACGCCCTGGCTCAAGCGCTTTGGCAACTATTCCGATGCCTTTGCCAGCGGCTGGATGCAGCTGCGCGGCGCGCGGCGGCGGCGCGGCGTGGACCGGGGCTTTGTCATGTCCGACCATGCCGACTGGCCCGGCCTGCAGCGCGCCATTGGCGCCACCGGCGCCGAGCGCGTGTTTGTCACGCATGGCAGCGTGGCGGTGCTGGTGCGCTGGCTGCGCGAAAACGGGCTGGACGGGCAGTCCTTTCACACCGAATACGGCGATGAAGATGCTGCCGAGGCCGCCACCGCGCCCGCCATTGATACTGGCATTGGCGCTGCACCCGCCGGCTCCGAGCTTCCAGCGAACGCAGCCACAGACAACCTGCCGACATCGGAAACGTCTACAGATGCAGACACGGCCGCAGCCGTACCGGGCCAGGCTGAAAGCGTTGCCATCATCACTCCCTCCGGCCCGGCGTCCACGCCATGAAGTACTTTGCGGCGTTGTACCGGGCGCTCGACGCCAGCACCGCCAGCCGTGCCAAGCAGGCAGCGCTGCAGGCATATTTGCAGGCCGCGCCGCCTGAAGACGCCGCCTGGGCGGTGTTCTTTCTGGCCGGTGGCAAGCCGCGCCAGCTGGTCGCCACCAAGGTGCTGCGCGAACTGGCACGCGCCGCCGCGGGTCTGCCGCAGTGGCTGTTTGACGAAAGCTACGACGCGGTCGGCGACCTGGCCGAAACTATTTCCCTGCTGCTGCCGCCACCCGACCCTGCAATGGCCGCGCACGACGAGGGCCTGGCGGTGTGGGTCGAGCAGCACCTGCTGCCCCTGCGCGCCCTGGCCAGCGACCCTGGGCAACTGCACAGCGCGCTGCAGGCGCAGTGGGCGCGGCTGGCGCAGGGCGAGCGGCTGGTGTACTTCAAGCTCATCACCGGGTCGTTTCGCGTCGGTGTGTCGCGCCTGCAGGTGACGCAGGCGCTGGCAGCGGTCAGCGGCGTGGACGCCCGGCGCGTGGCGCAGCGGTTGATGGGCTACACGCACATCAGTGCCCGCCCGGACGCGGACAGCTACCTGCGGCTGGTGGCGGCGGTGGCGGACGACGCCGAGACGGGTTCTGATGCCGAGGGCAATGCCCCGGCTGGCGAGACCAGCGCGTTGCCGTACCCGTTCTTTCTGGCGCACCCGCTGCCGCAGTCCCTGGCGCTGGAGGAATTTAACGCCGTGCTGGGCGCACCCGCCCAGTGGCAGGTGGAATGGAAATGGGACGGCATCCGCGCCCAGCTGGTGCGGCGCGCCGGGCAGGTGTGGCTGTGGTCGCGCGGCGAGGAACTGCTCAGCGAACGCTTTCCCGAGCTGCAGGCACTGGGCGCCGCGCTGCCCGAGGGCACCGTGCTGGACGGCGAAATCGTGGTCTGGAATGCAGCTACAGAAAGTGAGGCTGAAGGCCAGGGCGACAGCGCCGCCAACCCGGTGCGCCCCTTCGCCGACCTGCAAAAGCGCATTGGCAGAAAGACCGTCGGCCCGAAGCTGCTGCGCGAACTGCCCGTGGTGCTGCTGGCCTACGACCTGCTGGAAGAGGGCGGACAAGACCTGCGCAGTGCACCGCAGCACCTGCGCCGCGCCCGGCTGGACGCTCTGCTGGCCCACACGCCGCACCCGCAATTGCAGGCCAGCCCGCTGCTGAGCGGCGCCAGCTGGGGCGACCTGGCGCTGCAGCGCGAACAGGCGCGGGCACGCGGGGTGGAAGGGCTGATGCTGAAAGCGCGGGACGCCGAGTACGGCGTGGGCCGCACCAAGAACGTCGGCACCTGGTGGAAATGGAAGCTGGACCCGCTCAGCGTGGACGCGGTGCTGATCTACGCGCAGCGCGGCAGTGGCCGGCGCGCCAGCCTGTACAGCGACTACACCTTTGCGGTCTGGAGCGCCCCGCCCGGCACCGAGGGCCGTGCGCTGGTGCCTTTTGCCAAGGCCTATTCGGGCCTGACCGATGCCGAGATGGCGCGCGTCGATGCCGTGGTGCGCAAGACCACGGTCGAATCCTTTGGCCCGGTGCGCAGCGTGCGGCCCACGCTGGTATTTGAGCTTGGGTTTGAAGGCATTGCCCGCAGCAGCCGGCACAAAAGCGGCATCGCCGTGCGCTTTCCACGCATGCTGCGCTGGCGCGAGGACAAGCCGGTGCAGGAAGCCGATTCGCTCGCCACCCTGGCCGCGCTGCTGCCGCATTCCGACCCTTGAGGTACCGTTGTGCGAAACCGGTGTAGCTCCTGTTTTGATAGCTGCCAGCGCACGGCCAGCAAGGGCTGGAGGCCGATTTGGCATAAAAACCTGAATGGTCTGTTGAACCACTGCCGTTGTCAGTCCGGCTCTGTGCCAAAGCATTTGCGCCCCGTCCGCGCTGCTCGGCATGGCTCCCTCTCCCTCTGGGAGAGGGTTGGGGTGAGGGCTGGCGGCGTTGGCAAAACACAGGCTGTCGGCATTGCAGCAAGCCCATGCAAATGCAAGACCCTGGCGCCTCTGCCCCTTTCCAAAGTACCCCCCGACCAGGCACCGCTGCATGGCTAAACCGGCCACGCAGCAGGCCGTGGCCGGCTGGTTTGCCGCACGCGGCTGGACCCCTTTTGCTTTTCAGCGCCAGGTGTGGCGCGCACTGGCGGCGCGCCAGTCGGGTCTGCTGCATGCCACCACCGGCGCAGGCAAGACTTACGCCGTCTGGCTGGGCGCGCTGCAGGCGTTTGGCGGCGCGGCCGCGCTGCCTGTGGCAAAAAACAAGCCAAAACAGGCTCCAGCGCTTGCTGGTCAAGCGCCAGCAGCTATCAAAAAAGGAGCAAAAAACAAGCTGCCTCCTGCCGCGCCCCTCACGGTGCTGTGGCTCACCCCCATGCGCGCCCTGGCCGCCGACACCCTGCGCGCCCTGCAGACACCTTTGGCCGAACTGGCGCCGCAGCATGCGGGCCTGGCGCGCTGGACCCTAGGTGCACGCACCGGCGACAGCACCAGCGCCGAGCGCAGCGCGCAGCAGCGGCGCCTGCCGACCGCGCTGGTCACCACGCCCGAGAGCCTGTCGCTGATGCTGGCGCGTGCCGATGCGCGCGAGCAGCTGGCCAGCGTGCAGCTGGTGGTGGTGGACGAATGGCATGAGCTGGTGGGCAACAAGCGCGGCGTGCAGGTGCAGCTGGCGCTGGCGCGGCTTTCTGCTTGGCACCCGGCGCTGTGCATCTGGGGCATGTCGGCCACGCTGGGCAACCTTCATGAAGCGCAGCGCACATTGCTGGGCTGGCTGCCGGACGGCAGCGAGCGCGCTGGCGTACAGGTGCAGGGCCAGGTGGACAAGCGCCTGGCCATCGACACCCTGCTGCCCGAAGTGCCCGAGCGCTTCAGCTGGGCCGGGCACCTGGGGCTGCGCATGCTGGCGCCTGTGGTGCGTGAGTTGGACGGCGCCAGCGGCACCACGCTGGTGTTTGTCAACACGCGCGCGCAGGCAGAGCTGTGGTACCAGGCGCTGCTGGAGGCACGGCCCGACTGGGCGGGGCTGATTGCCGTCCACCATGGCGCGCTGGACCGGGGGGTGCGCGAATGGGTGGAGGCCGGACTCAAGGCCGGCAGCCTGCGCGCGGTGGTGTGCACCTCCAGCCTGGACCTGGGGGTGGACTTTTTGCCGGTTGAACGCGTGCTGCAGATTGGCTCGCCCAAGGGCGTGGCGCGGTTGCTGCAGCGCGCCGGGCGCTCAGGCCATGCGCCGGGGCGGTCGTCGCGCATCACGCTGGTGCCTACGCACAGCCTGGAGCTGCTGGAGTCTGCCGCCGCCCGCGCTGCCGTGCAGGCCGGGCAGGTGGAGGCGCGGCGCAGCCCGCAGGCGCCGGTCGATGTGCTGGTGCAGCACCTGGCCACGGTGGCGCTCGGCGGCGGCTTTGTGCCCGAGGCGATGTATGCGGAAGTGCGCCGCACCGCTGCCTACCGCCAGCTGGATGCGAGCACCTGGCAGTGGTGCCTGGACTTTGTGCGCCATGGCGGTGCGTCGCTGGCCGTGTATCCCGACTTTCAGCGGGTTTTGCCGGACGAAGAAGGCATTTGGCGCCTGCCGGACGCGCGCCTGGCACGCCGCCACCGCGCCAACATCGGCACCATCGTGGGCGACGCCAGCATGGCGGTGCAGATGATGCATGGCACCCGGCTGGGCCGTCTGGAAGAAAGCTTTTTGACCCGGCTGCAGCCGGGCGAGTGCTTTTTGCTTGCCGGCCGGGCGCTGGAGCTGGTGAAAATCGAGCAGATGACCGCCTATGTGCGCCCTGCCCCGCCGGGGCGCGCCACCGTGCCGCGCTGGTCGGGCACGCGCATGGCGCTGTCATCGGTGCTGGCCGGTGCCGTGCTGGAGCAATTGGCGCTGGCGGCGCAGGGCCAGTACCCCTCGCCAGAATTGCAGGCGCTGCAACCGCTGCTGGAGCTGCAAGAGCGTTGGTCGGCCTTGCCTACGCCCGGCACGCTGCTAGCCGAAACTTTGCGCACGCGCGAGGGGTGGCACCTGTTTGTCTATCCTTTTGCCGGCCGACAAGTACACACTGGCCTGGCCAGCCTGTGGGCCTGGCGGGCCGCGCAAGGAGCGCCGGGCACGTTTTCCATTGCGGTCAATGACTACGGGCTGGAGCTGCTGAGCGCCACCGAGCGCGATTGGGCGGCGCTGCTGCCGGAGCTGCTGTCGGGCGCGCCGGGGCAAGACAAGAGCATTGCGGAAGCCCTGCCCGCTGAAATCTCTGGCGAAAAAAAACAGCGGCAAGAGCGGTCCGAGGAGGGCGACACCTTGCTGCAGGAAGTGCGCGCCAGCCTGAACGCGACCGAAATGGCCAAGCGCCGTTTTCGGGAAATCGCCCGCGTGTCGGGCCTGATCTTTCAAAGCCGGCCGGGCGAGCAGCGCAGCGCCCGCCAGCTGCAGGCATCGGCGCAGCTGTACTTTGAGGTGTTTCGCCAGTACGACCCGGACAACCTGCTGCTGCGCCAGGCCGACCTGGAAGTGCTGCAGCAGGAGCTTGATTTGCCGCAGCTGCGCGCCACCCTGCAGCGCCTGCGGGCACAAACGCTGGTGCTGCATGCGCTCTCGCGTCCCAGCCCGCTGGCGTTTCCACTGCTGGTAGAGCGTTTGCGCGACAAGCTGAGCAA
>JAGOCN010000249.1 GCA_017998735.1 Giesbergeria sp. | reverse complement strand
GTTGTGCGACGAAATCGACTCTTCGATCTCGCGCGTGCCCAGGCGGTGGCCGGCCACGTTGATCACGTCGTCGGTGCGGCCCAGGATGAAGTAATAACCGTCCGCATCGCGGATGCCCCAGTCAAAGGTGCTGTACACCTGCCGGCCCGGAATGCTGCTCCAGTAGGTGCTGACAAAGCGGTCATCGTCGCGCCAGACGGTTTGCAGGCAGCCGGGCGGCAGCGGGCCTTCGATGGCGACTACGCCCTTCTGGTTCGGCTCGGTCAGCTCTTCGCCGGTGCCTTCGTCGATCAGTTTCACGTTGTAGCCATAAACCGCCTTGCCGGGGCTGCCAAAGCGGGTTGTTTGCTGCTCCACACCGTTGGCCAGCGTCAGGATCGGCCAGCCGGTTTCGGTCTGCCAGTAGTTGTCGATGATCGGCACCTGCAGCGCGTCGCTGATCCAGCGCGCGGTGGGCTCGTCCAGCGGTTCGCCCGCCAGCCACAGGGCGCGCAGGCTGGAGACGTCGTATTTTTTCAGCCAGGACGGGTCCTGCTTCTTGAGCACACGCACCGCCGTCGGCGCCGAAAACATGTGCGTGACCTTGTACTTTTCCACAATGCTCCACCAGATGCCTGCGTCGGGCCGCGTCGGCAGGCCCTCGTACACCACCGTGGCCATGCCGGCAATCAACGGCGCATAAATGATGTAGCTGTGGCCCACCACCCAGCCGATGTCGCTGGTGGTGAAGAAGGTCTGGCCGGGCGAGGCGTTGAAGATGTGCTTCATGCTGGCCGCCAGCGCCACGGTGTAGCCGCCGGTGTCGCGCTGCACGCCCTTGGGCTTGCCGGTGGTGCCGCTGGTGTAGAGCGTGTAGCTGGGGTGGTTGGATTCGACCCACTCGCAGGGCACCTGGGCGTCCAGGTGCTGCCCGCGCAGCGCCGCCCAGTCGTGGTCGCGCCCGGCGCGCAGGGCCATGGGCACCAGGCCCCGGTCCACCATCAGCACCGCCTGCGGCTTGTGCCTTGAAATCTCGATGGCGTCGTCCAGCAGCGGCTTGTAGGGCACCGGCTTGCCACCGCGCGAACCGGCATCGGCACTGACGATGACCACCGGCTCGGCATCTTCAATGCGCGTGGCCAGCGAACCCGACGCAAAACCGCCAAACACCACCGAATGCAGCGCGCCCAGGCGCGTGCAGGCCAACATGGCGAATGCGGCTTCGGCCACCATCGGCATGTAGATCAGCACCCGCTCGCCTTTTTTCACACCCAGCGACTGCAGCACCGCTGCCATGCGCTGCACCTCGACATGCAGTTCGGCAAAGCTGTAGACGCGCTCGGTGCCGGTTTCGGTGGAAATCGCGATCAGCGCCGGCTGGTTGGGGCGCTCTTGCAGGTGCCGGTCCACCGCGTTGTGGCACAGGTTGGTGGTGCCACCGACAAACCAGCGTGCAAACGGCGGGTTGCTGTAATCGCAGATCTGCTCGGGTGGCGTGTGCCAGTCGATCAGGCGGGCCTGTTCGGCCCAGAACGCATCGCGCTCGTCAATGGACTGGCGGTAAAAATCGGCGTAGCTGTTCATGAAGACTCCTTGGGCTGCGAAAACAAGTGAAGGTGACGGACCAGTGGCAATGGCGCAGGGCTGGCCGGCCAGCGGGTGCGCCAAAGAGCACCGCGCCCGGCAGGCCGGTTCTGAATTCATAATTATTCAGCCAGCGCTTGCAATCAGCTGACGCAGTGCATCCTCGGCCCGCACAAGGCCGGCAAAATTGATGTGCATCAAACGCCCGGCACAGCGATGACCGGTTTTCAGCCCCGGTCACTTCACCAGTTTGAGCATGTCCTTGAAAACCGGGTTTTCACAGCTGCGCATCCATTCAAAAGCCACCATTTCGGTGGTGACCAGTTCGGCGCCGGCGCCGGCCAGCCGGTCAAAGGCGGCATCGCGGTTGCGCTCGGTGCGCGAACTGCAGGCGTCGGTGACCACCCAGACATCGAATTCCTCGCCAATCAGCTCCAGCGCCGTCTGCAGCAGGCAGACATGGGCCTCGCAGCCGGCAATGACGATGGTGTTGCGCTCGTCCGCTGGCGCCTGGGCGGGTTTTTGCAGGTGCTTGGGCAGGCTGCGGGCATTGCCGCCCTGCTGGGGGCGTGCCGGGGGGCGCAGCCAGGGCACCAGCCCGTCGGGCACGGCGCTGAAGTGCATCTTGGACAGGGTGCGGTCGCACAGGGCGCGAACGCTTTCGTCGTTGGGCCCCAGGCGCTCGGGGTTCTGCTCGGTGCCCCACACCGGCACCTGGACCAGCCTGGCCAGCTGCGCCAGCCGCACGGCATTGGCAGCGACCAGATCGGCCTCGAAGATCACGGGCATCAGGCGCGTCTGGTAGTCCACCAGAACGAGTTGCGATTCATGGGGGTCAAGCAGCATGGTGTCATCCAAAAAACGGGAAAAAAGAAGGGGCGGCCCACAGCCAGCCCCACAGGCCAGGGCATTGTGGCAGCGCTCTGTAGGACCTTTGCATCCGCCTGAACGCAGGTGACACATCCGGTATGCAGGACAACACGCCATTTGCCTGAAGCCCGCAAACGCGTGTTACCCTCGCCCCCCATGTCTAAATGGTTATGTGTCCTTTTGCTGACGTTCTCGCAGCTTGCGAACGCAGCGCCCGCTGGTGAAGAAGCTGTTGCCGACAGTGAACGCCGATTTTCCCAACCCAACCTGCTGCACCAGCTGGACACGGTGCGCCACAGTGTGGTGGACCGCACTTCCGATCTGGTGGTGACCGCCATGGGTTTTCTGGGCGTGCCTTACCGGCGGGGCGGCAACAACGCGGAAACCGGTTTTGACTGCAGTGGCCTGGTCCGTGCCATTTATGGCCAGACCATTGGCCTGGTGCTGCCGCGCAGGGCAGACGAACAGGCCCAGGCAACACAGACCATCGAGAAAAAAGACCTGCAGCCGGGCGATCTGGTGTTCTTCAACACCATGCGCCGCACCTTCAGCCATGTCGGTGTTTACATTGGCGAAGGAAAATTCATCCATGCGCCCCGCACCGGTGCTTCGGTCAGGGTGGAAAGCATGCAGACTTCCTACTGGAAAATGCGCTTTGACGGCGCACGCCGTGTCAGCGCCTTGAGCTCCGACACAGATTCCGCAGTGCAGCTGAGCAGCAATTTCTGATGGCTATTTGAGCGTTCCGGCAGCAAACCGGAGCGCGTGACAGCAAAGACAGCTGTCGCACTTGGTTGTGGCTTGCAGGCCAGTGCAGGTTCAACAGCAGCAACTGCCCCTGAAACTCCAAGGCGCAGTTCCTGTGCTCCTCAAGGCTTGATGGGCGTTTCGGTCATGCGAACCGGTCCCGACTCCACTTGGTAGGGCATGGCCTGCGGATTGCTGCGCATCTCGCGGGCTTTTTCCATGTCCTGCTTGTAGCGCATGCGGGCCTCGCCTTCACAGGATTTGCGCTGCGCAACCGCCTGCATCCGGCAATCGGCCAGCGAGAGCTTCAAACCGCCCCCTGCCTCGCGAATGGCCGTCTGGTAACGCTGCTGCGGCGTCGTGTCAGGGCGCGCACCTCTCTCCAGTGATGCATCGTAGTTCTGCGCAGAAGCGGCCAGCGGCGCCATCAAGAAAGGCGCAAGCAGGCTGGCGCAAAGCAGAGGACGAAGGCGTTGGGTGAGGGAGGTCATGGTGGTTTTCCTTGGGGCTGAATGGAACTGCAAGAAGTCCGGTTTCTGAAGCAAAGGCTTTTCGCTGCAGAGTCACCATAAGCGGGCAGTCCCTGCAATGGCGAAAGACTTCAGGCCTTGCACCTGTAAGAACTGCCCCACAGACAAGTGCGTTTCTGCTGCGCAGAAAATGCTGCCTTCTGCAATGCAGGATGGCTGCATTTGTCCGCTTTTTTCGCACCCGATCGCTGCACACTCTGCTCCACCACAGCGCAAAACGGCCGTGTCCGACAGCCACCACGGGGTTGCCAGACCTACATTGGTTCCCATTTGTGCTTGAAAGGACGTGGCCTATGTTTTCCCTCATTGGAACCTTGTTGGTTGGACTGGT